>NZ_JBDSQY010000175.1:0-41776 GCF_039929585.1 Capsulimonas sp. | reverse complement strand
GCGGGGAGTAGATTGCGCGAGCCGCTAATTAGAGGCGTCTAATTGCCAGCGGATATGAGCCAGCGGTTGAAACCGCGCCTAGAAGTGCGCCAAAGTCCACCTTCGTGGACTCAATGCTTTTAATCGCACATCAAGACGATATTGCCAAAGATGATGTAACCCACGCAGGTGGGTTTCCGCGCTCTTGCAGGCGCGGTTTCAACCGCCGGCTCCTATCCGCTGGCGTTGTGATAAGCGTCTGTACAAGATGATTGACTGAAGGATCGAGTACCCATGCCATTCCCATCCACCGAAGCGAGAGGCTCGCTCTCGGAATTGATTACCCAGGGCATCGTCGCCGCCGACCGATTGCCGATGCCCACGCCCGTTCCGAACGTGCCGGGTTACAAAGACATTGAGACGCACGGGACGACCGTCATCGCTGTCAAGTATAAAGATGGCCTGATCAATGTCGCCGACCGACGCGCGACCGCCGGCTACACGATCATGTACGATCAGGCCGAAAAAGTGTTGGCGCTCGACGATCATACGCTGATCTCCATCTCAGGCTCGTTCGCCAAGAGCATCGAAGTCGTGCGCTATCTGCGCCATACGTTTAAGTATTTTGAGCGCTCCCAGCTTCAGCCCATGTCGATGGAAGGCAAGCTGATGGAATTGCAGCGCGTGATCGCGAACAACATGCCGGCGGCCCTGCAAGGGATCGGCGCATTTATCCCGGTTCTCTCGACGTTCGACACCGAGGAGAACCAGGGACGTATCTACTTCTACGACGCCATGGGCGGCCAGTTCGAGACAGCTGAGTATGGCGCGGCCGGCAGCGGCTCGGGGCCGATCCGAGGCGCGTTTGAGTATATCCTGCGCACCAAGGGGCCGTTCCGCGAGATGGACCGAAATACGGCGCTGAAGGAAACGATCACGCTGCTGGAGATCGCCGCCGATCTCGACACCGCCACCGGCGGCTCGGCGAAGTTCCTGCCGGCGGCCAAGTACATTACCGCTGACGGTATTCACGATTTCACGGACGACGAAATTAAGACCGCGCTCGGCCGCGCCTAATCGCCGTCCCAGTACGCAGGAGTAAACATTTGCCTTCCTATAGCCCTTACGACTGGAACGAGAGTATCCAGCAGCGAAATGAATTTATCGAAGACCGTCTCAAGGACGGCAGTCCTGTCGTCGCATTGACGTATGACGCGGGCGTCTTATTGGTCTCCGTACGGCAGACGCAGCGCAAAGTGTATGAGATCTACGATCGCTTAATGTTCAGCGCGATCGGCAATCACAGCGATATCGAGCAGATCCGAAGCGCGGCGATTGATGTCGCGCACTCGGAAGGCTTCTCGCGCTCGCCCGACGATGTCAGCATTCAGCGCATGGTCAGTTTCCGAATCTCGCCGGCGATCAAGAAGGTCTACAGCGATCCGTTCGCGCAGCCGATCGTCTTCCGGGGTATCTTTGTCGAACTGGGCAAAAAGGCCGAGCGCGATCAGATTGTGACCCTTTCTTATGACGGCGAGTTTTCCAGCAGCCTCGGCCACGCAGTCGTCGCCGGCTCGGCGTACGCCGAGGATCGGATGCGTGAGCATCTGACCACGGAGACGAGCGGCGGCGTTCCCACACTAGCCCAGGCCCTTACGGCCGGCGTTTACGCCTGGGGCGTCGGCGCCAAGCACCTGGACGCCGAGGACCGCGCCGACGCTGATTATTCCACCGAAGGCGAAGGCAAGAGCGACGTCTCAGCCTTCATCAAGGAGAAATTGGCGAAGGGCTGGGTTCTGGAAGCGGGCGTGCTGGAGCGTAACACCACGCGCGAAAGCAAGTTTCGGCTGCTGACCGAGAGCGAACTGTCTGAAACACTGACTGCGTATCGCACGGAATAGAAATAAAGGCGGGTGGGGATGGAAAAGAGAATTTTTGGGATCGAGACCGAGTTCGGCTGCATGGTCCGTGATGACGCCGCCGGCACCCCCGAGATGATCGTCGAGATGGTGAAAGATCACGCGTTCTACAAGGACAAGCTAGGGCTGATCGACCTGCACGCGCGCGACTACGCCTTCGAGCCGGCGCGGTGCGGCGGTTTCCTGCGGTCCGGCGGGCGTCTTTATATTGACGCCGTCGGCTCGCATATGGAGTACGCCACGCCGGAATGCACCGAGTTCAAAGACATCGTCGCTTACGACAAGGCGGGGCGCGTCATTCTCAATCGGCTGCTGCGTGAGCTCAATCTTCAGGATCAAGTCTCTTTCCATTCCAACTCCGTGGACCACTTTGGCGGCCACACGTTCGGCTGTCATGAGAACTATCTCGTGCAGATCGACGATCAGAACTTCCTGGAAGCTCTGGCGAGCCTGATGCCGTTTTTGGTGACCCGGCAGATCTTCGCCGGCGTCGGACGCGTGGGCGGGCACCGGCTTAACTACAAGAGCCTCAAGAATAATATTATGACCATCTCGGATTACGAGGTGGATTATCAGTGGGTCGGCAATTTCTACGGCGTCGAAGTCGACCCTACCGTCGATTTCCAATTATCGCAGCGCGCCGACCATATCGTCAAGACAATCTCATCGCGCGTTCGCTTCAATCGGGCGATCATCAACCCTAAGTGGGATTCGTACTACAATTATCTCAACATGCACCGCCTGCATATTCTGTTCGGCGAGTGCAACATGAGCGAGTATGCAACTCTGATGAAAGTCGGCACGACCAGTATCTGTCTGGACTTGATTGAAGACGGCGTGGTGCTGCACGATGTCGAGCTTCGCGACGCTCTCGAATCGCTGAAAAGCGTCTCACGCGACCCGACCTGGAAGTGGATCGTGACGCGTAAGGATGGGTCCACAATTAAAGCCGTCGATCTTCAGCGTCTCTACTTGAACGCCGCTAAGAAGCGTTACACGGGACGCGATGAGCAGACGGATCACATGCTGGGCGAGTGGGAATACGTGCTCGATATGCTGGAGAAGGACCCGTACTTGCTGGCGGACAAACTTGATTGGGTCGCCAAGCGCAAGATGCTGGAAGAGTTCATGGAAGCCGACGGGGAAGTGAAGTGGGGCGACGACGTTCTGCATTCGCTGGACCTGGAATATCATAATGTCAGCCCTGACGATGGACTTTACTATGGTCTAGAGCAGGCGGGATTGGTTGAGCGAGTGACCACGGACCGGCGTATTTTCGAGGCGATGACGACGCCGCCGCAGACGACGCGCGCGAAGGGCCGGGGGATGGTTATCGACAAGCTTCTGGCGACCAATTACCGCGACTATGTGATTGACTGGGACCTGATCTATCTCTCGAAGCGCCTGCATCTGGAGCTCAAGGACCCATTCAACACCTACGAATCGGAAGCGAAGCTATTCTCATCGGGACTATCTTAAAGCTCGGCCGGTAATCGTTATTTGGATCACTTCAGCTTCTGTAATCTTAACTACTTTGGTCTTCGTTGGAAATTCGCTTGACTCCTCCTGCCCCTTTTGCTATACTTTGGACAGGAGGTTCTTGTAATGACCGGCGTATCAGATCACACATTCCCCGCCCAGCCGGACCCAGAGCATCAAAACGACGAGAGCAATTCGTCGGCGACGGATACGGCGCAAGTCAGCCTGTCATCGATGCCATGGCTGCGCGAGGATATCGAGGACGCGCCCTTCTGGAAAGAAGTGCAGGCGTTCAATCAGCTGGCGCAGACAACGATCGATGAATATTATGGACGGTATGTCGCCGTCTATCAGGGAAATATCGTCGATTCGGACGCCGATGAAGGCGAGCTCGCGCTTCGTTTTTACCGCACTTTCGGCTATGTCCCAGTGTATATCCACAAAGTGGGAACCGAAGAAGGGCTGGTGGAGGTCGACGACTGACCTCCGCCCGCTTCTTCCGTTTCCCATCCCCGTGTCTATCCTGTATTCTTCAGACCGGCGGCTACGCCGTTGATCGAAAGCAGCACCGCCGCGCGCAGGTCGCGGCGCTGGCCGCGTATTGCGTCCGCTCCTTCTTGTGTCGCCCCATCTTCCGCCGGAACCTCGCGCAGCCGGCGCAGCAGCTCCACTTGCAGATAACTCAGTGGGTCTACATACGGATTACGCAGCCGAATGGATTTCTGCAGCACTGGGCTGTTGTCCAGCAGCGCGCCGCCCCCCATGATCTTGCAGACAATCTCCACCGAGTCGCGATACTCCTGTGAGATCACGCCATACACCCGCTCCCGCAGCGTCTCATCTGAAACCAGGCCGGCGTATTTCGCGGCAATATCCATGTCTGCTTTCGCCAGGGACATCTGCGCGTTGTCCAAAGTCGTTCGAAAGAACGCCCAGTTCTGATACATTTCCTGAAGACGGCTCAAATGCTCCGGCGATCGGGCGGCGTAGCGGCCCATGGATGCGCCCACGCCGTACCAGCCGGGGAGGGTGTAGCGACTCTGCATCCAGGAAAAGACCCAGGGAATGGCGCGCAGATCCTCGATCTTATCCGATGCCGTGCGCTTGGGCGGGCGCGATCCGATGTTGAGCTGGGCCAGCTCCCCAATGGGCGTCGCCTCATGGAAGAACCGTACGAACTCGGGATCTTCGTAGACCAAACCGCGATAGGCTTTGAATGCATCGTCGGAAATCTCGTCCATCGCCGCAATCCACTCCGGCTTCGGTTCCGAGTGGCCGGGCTTGGCGGCCTCGGCGCTTGCAGTGAGTACGGCGTGGACGGTCTGCTCTAGGTTGCGATAGGCGATCCGTTCATCGAAGTATCGCGCCGCAATGACTTCACCCTGCTCGGTGATCTTCAAGCGTCCTTGGATGCTGCCGGGTGGCTGAGCCAGGATCGCCTTGTTCGCCGGGCCGCCGCCGCGTCCCACCGCGCCGCCGCGGCCATGGAAGATACGAAGCGCGATTCCGTGCTTTTGAGACACTTCGGCTAGCTTTGTCTGCGCGACGTAAAGTTTCCAGTTCGCTGTGACATATCCGCCGTCTTTGTTACTGTCCGAATAACCGACCATGACTTCCTGCTGATTGCCGCGCGCTTCGATGTTCTTGCGATAGACGGGATTGGATAGGAGCGTATCGAGAACCTGCGGGGCGTTTTCCAAATCGGCGATCGTTTCGAACAGCGGGACGACGTCGATGCTGGAGACGAAATGGTCGCCCTCGATCTTCAGCAGGCGCGCTTCTTTCGCCAGCAGCAGCATGGCGAGCACATCCGAAACCGTGGAGGCCATAGACATGATCAGCGAGCCGATCGCTTCTGGGCCGATCTGTTCGGTCTTGGCTTTGGCGAGACGCAGAAGATTGATCGTCTCGTTGGCCGTGTCATCGTAATCCAATTCGGCTGGGATCAGCGGGCGCGGGTTGGCGATCTCTCGCTCCAGCAGCGCGATCTTCGCATCTTCGTCCTGGGCGTTCCAATCCACGCCCAGCGGTGCGAAGACGGCGGCGAGAGCGCCAATATATTTCTCTTTATGGTCCCGAATATCCAGACGGGCGAGATGGAAGCCGAAAACACGAACCTGGTTGAGGAACGGCGCCAGGGTGCGCTCGGCGGCGAAGCAGCCGTTATTCTGCCGCAAGGATCGGTCCACGATTTCCAAATCTCGGAGGAAGTCGTCGGCGCTTTCGTAGGGAATGGTGGCCGCTTGACCATTCAGGCGGCGCTGCGTGTGGCGAAGGCGCTCCCAAATGAACTCCATTTTCCGACGGTAAGGTTCGGTCTGGCTGCGGTTTGCCGCTTCCACCGCCACATCGGGCAGCAGCGCCGCGTCCTTTAAGAGAGACTGCTCCAGCTCCTCCGAGACGCCGACATAGTGGCGAGACTGCGACAGACGGTCGCTCAGGCCACGGATCGCCGGGATGTAATAGGACAGGGCGAGATCGGCGTGCAGACGCAGGATTTCCGCCGTGTGATCCAGGGTGATGGTCGGGTTGCCGTCGCGGTCGCCACCGATCCACGAGCCGTATTCCAGAAACGAAGGGATGTCGAAGGTTTCGCCGGGATAATACTCGGCCAGCGCCGTGCGCAGGTCGTCGTAAATTTTGGGAGTGACGGCGATCAATGTCTGGCTGAAGTAAAAGAGGACGTTGCGCGCTTCGTCGAGCACGGACAAACGCCGCTGCCGGACTTCATCGGTCTGCCATAAAATCTCCACCTCGGCGGCGATCTCCGCCTCCAGCCCCTGCGCCTCGCTGTGTGAAAGCAGGGGATCTTCCTGGCGAGTGAGCACGTCCGACAATCGATGAAGCTTCTGCTGGACGCTGCGCCGCCGGGATTCGGTAGGGTGCGCCGTGAAGACGAGCTGGATCGACAGAGCACGGACGAGGTCGCGCATCTGCTGGACATCCGCCCCGGATTCCTTCAGCGCGCGAACCGCCTCTCGGATGGACTCACGACGCGGCGCGGCGCTCGCTTCGGCTGAGCGGCGGCGGTTGACCCGGGCGATCTCCTTGAGCTCTGCCAAATTGATCAGCTGGAAGAATGTGGTGAAGGCTTTGAGAACCGGCAGCGCGGTGGCGAAGTCCATGCCGGCGAACAGGGCGTCGAGCTCCCGCTCCGCCGGATCGGCGCCCCGGCTGCGGCGGGCTTCCTTGGTGAGCGCCCGGATCTTCTCCACGCGCTCGTAGAGAGGAGCCCCGCCTTGCTCGCGCAGCACCAGCCCCAGCGCGTTTCCCAGAGTGCGCACATCGCGCGCCAATTCGCCTCCGCCTTCGGAATCTGTGTTTCGAACATCGTTTTTCAAACTTGACATGACGGTATTGTACCCACTCGGCGTACGGACATGATCTTTCGTTGACGAACTTCGCCGCGCGCGGGTATCCTACGGAAAATCTCTGGGAGACCGCCGTTTTATGCCACGCGACATTGTGCTCGGCAACGGAGAATTGCTCGTCAATCTCGACCGTCATCTCTCCGTCCGCGATATTTACTATCCCTATGTCGGCTGGGCGAACCACGTCGGCGGTTATCGGTGCCGAATCGGTGTTTGGACGGGGGAGGGGCGCTTCTCCTGGCTCGACGATTCCTGGGAATGGCGGATCGGTTACGAAGACGCGACCCTCATCACGCAGTGCACCGCGCGCAGCCGCGACCTTGGCCTGCTCCTCACCTTTCGGCAAGCCGTCGCGCACGACCGCAACCTTTTTCTCCAGCATGTGATCGTCGAAAACTTATGGGATGGAGACCGCGATGTCCGGCTCTTCTTTGCGCACGACCTGCGTATCGACGAATCCGACATCGGCGACACCGCCCTCTACTATCCCTACGAAGACGCAATGGTCCATTATAAGCGGGACCGTTACTTCTTGTTTTCTGGCTATGTCGGCGAAGTTGTTTCGGAGACGAGCGGGCGTATCTTTCAATACGCCTGCGGCGAGAAGGGCTTTCGCGGCGCCGAGGGCGCCTGGCGGGACGCCGAGGATGGCGTGCTGTCCATGAACGCGATCGCGCAGGGCTCCGTGGACAGCGTCGCAAGCTATTCGCTCGCGCTTCCCGCGCATGGGCGGGAGACGCTGCGCGTGTGGATGGCGGCGGCGGCAAGTTTAGAAGCAGCGGTCACACTGCATGCGTCCATGAAGACGGAGTTCGATGAGACGATGCGTCGAACCGGCGCGTACTGGAAAGCATATGGTCATCGTCGCGAGGATTTGGACAAGCTGCCGCCCCGCGTCGCCGAGGTCTTTGTCCGCAGTATTTTGATTGTGCGCACGCAGTGTGACAAGCGCGGCGCGATTTTAGCGTCCAACGACAGCGACATCATGGAGACAGCGCGCGCGCATTACTCCTACATGTGGCCGCGCGACGGCGCCCTGGCCTCGGCTGCCTTGGACAAGATCGGCGTGGAGGAGATCACCAAGCCATTTTTCGAGTTCTGTGCGCGCGTTCTTCCTAAGAACCCCGCAGCGCTGCTGCACAAGTACGGCCCGGACGGAACCGTCGGCGCTTCGTGGCATGCCTACGCAACCCCCGACGGCGGGCGCGAAACGCCGATCCAGGAAGACGGCACGGCGCTCGTGGTCTGGTCGCTATGGCGGCACTTCGAGAAGTACAATGATACGGAGTTCGCGGCTCGTATGTATGAGGCGTTCGTGAAACCCGCTTCGGACTTCATGGCGTCCTATCGCTATGCCGACAGCAAGCTGCCGCTGCCAAGCTGGGATCTGTGGGAAGAGCGGCGCGGAACACACATCTACACGACTTCGACGGTCTGCGCGGCGCTCTTTGCAGCGGCCCAATTCGCCGCGATCTTCGGTCACGACGCTGACCGCCTGAAGTATCAGATTGCTGGCGAAGAAGTTCGGCAGTCGATCCTGACGCACTTCTGGGACAACGACGCGCGTCATTTCGCGCGCATGGTCATGGTCCATGCCGACGGCGCCATCGAGCGTGATTTAACCGTCGATTCTTCGTCTTACGCCGTCTTCGCCTTCGGCGTTCTTCTCGCCGATGACCCGCACGTGACTGCGATGATGGAGGCGATCGGCCGCAAGCTGTGGGTGCACGCGGGCGCGGGCGGCGTCGCGCGCTACGAGCGGGATTACTACTTCCATGTGACCGACGACTTCGCGAAAGTCCCCGGAAATCCATGGATCATCTGCACGCTCTGGCTCGCCGAATGGTATATTGCTACTGCGAAGTCGTCCCACGATCTGGCGCGCTCGCTCGATCTGCTGGAGTGGGTGGGGGTATGCGCGCGGCATACGGGAATACTGTCCGAGCAAGTCAACCCATTTACCCTGGAGCCGCTGTCCGTGGCGCCGCTGACGTGGTCGCACGCGCAATTTGTCAACACGACGATCGAATACTTGGACGCATTGGCGAAGTTTGATGGAGTGTAGTGAATGTTATCGGATTTCGCCGGGCATTGATCGTCAATCGCGGGCAATATTAGGAGAACAAGCCGTTTCGGCGAATATGGAACTTTATAGGCGAGCCATTCGTTACCTCGTAACATGGAACTCGCGATACAGAGAAGGCGGGGTTTCGTGATGCGCAAGCCGCAGAACGAAACGGCGCCGGAGCCGAACAACTCACGACCTCCGGGCGTGGCGCGCGCGGAGTTTGGGCGTATCGCCCGTGACACCCAGGCGCGGCTGCTGCGCGCCGCCCGGCGCATGGCGATGGGCGACGACGACCGCGCGGCGGACCTCGTGCAGAACGCGCTCGTGCGCGGCTATGAGGCGTTTCTACAGGGACGCTTTACCCCCGGCAGCAACGCCTACGCCTGGCTGCTGCGCATCATGACGAATGACTACATTAACAGTTATCGACACAGCAAGAAATGGGACGCCGGGATCGATGTCGATACCCTGACGCGCGGCGGCGAGATAGCGCCGCCCAGCGCGCATGCGGCTTCCGAGGACCGTCCGGACACGGCGCTGCTTTCGGGGATCATGGACGAAGAGCTGGAGCGTGCGCTGGCGTCGCTGTCGGAGCCGCTGCGTATGTGCGTGATGCTGGTCGATGTCGAAGGACTCGACTATGCGGAAGCCGCCGCCGCCCTGGAAATCCCTATTGGAACCGTCCGATCGCGCCTTTCCCGGGCGCGCATGATGCTGCACGCGCAGCTTGTGGATTACGCCCGCAGCCGGAGACGATTGTGAAAGAACCGCAGACAATACAGCCTATCCGGCCATGCTGGCATACCCGCTCCCTCCTTTCCGCGCTCGTCGATGGGGAATTGACCGGATGGGTACGCAAGTACGTTCAGTGGCATGTGGCCCATTGCCCGCGCTGTCTGGCGGCTCTCGACGCCCTGAAACAGCTCTCGCAGCGTCTGCGCGGCCTGGGAGAACCGGCGTCGCTCGCTGCTGATAATAAGATCCAAGCTCCCACGCTTTCCGCCGACCGATGGACGGCGATGGAGGCCGCCTGGGAAAAGGCAGAGCGAACGGTTCCGTAATTCTGGCCATGAGAACGGCGCCGGCGGTTAAAACCGCACCTGCAAGTGCGCCAAAGTCCACCTGCGTGGACTCAATGCCGATAGTCCACTGTCATGATAATCACATACCGGCATTTGCAACCCGCGCAGGCGGGTTTCTGCGCTTTTGCAGGCGCGGTTTTAACCGCCGGCGCCCGAATTGCCGATGGACGCTTGCTTCTTTTTCGTCTTCTTCTTTCTCTCCTCGTCTTTCTCCAATCTCCATTTGCTGTAATCGCGGTTGACTTTGCCCTTAGCCCGGTGCTATAATTTCGGGTCGGCTGCCAACGATGCAGGCAGCCTTAAAAGGGGCGAGCAAGATGGCGAACACTGTGGTTGTGGGAGCGATGTGGGGCGATGAGTCGAAAGGCAAGCTCATTGACTATCTCGCACACGACAAAGACGTTGTAGTCCGATGGGGCGGCGGATCGAATGCGGGCCACACGGTTGTGGTGGACGATCAGGAGTACAAGCTGCACCTGATTCCGGCGGGCATTTTGCACCCGGAAACGCTTTGCGTGGTGGCGGACGGCGTTGTCCTCGACCCGGCGTCGTTTGTCGGTGAGATCAACCATCTTCAGGGACGCGGCGTGACCTGCGACAACTTGAAGATCAGCGGCAACGCACATGTCGTGCTGCCTTACCACAACCTGCTCGACGAGCTGGAAGAGAAGCGCAAGGGCAAAAATGCTCTGGGAACCACGGGACGAGGAATCGGCCCGGCGTACCAGGACAAAGCGGCGCGCACCGGAATCCGGATGCGTGAGTTTGTCGATCCCGATCTATTTCCGGCGCGATTGACCGAAGCTCTGGAGCTCAAAAACGAACTCCTGACAAAGATTTATGGCGTCCCGGCGCTGAAGGCCGAAGATATCATTGCGGCCCTGACGCCGCACGCCGAAGCGCTGCGCCCTTATGTGGACGACACCGCGCTGCGCGTGGCCTACGCCGCGAAGTCCGGCAAGAAGGTCCTGTTCGAAGGCGCACAGGCGACGCTTCTGGACATTGACCTCGGCACCTATCCTTACGTTACCTCCTCGCACCCGTCTGCCGGCGGTTCCTGTATTGGTACGGGCCTCGGGCCGACCCAGATCGATCAGATCATCGCCGTTTCCAAGTCGTACACAACGCGTGTCGGCGCGGGCGCTTTTCCGACCGAGCTTGAGAACGAGATCGGCGATTTGATCCGTGACCGCGGCGCCGAGTACGGCACTACCACCGGACGGCCTCGCCGCTGCGGCTGGCTTGACGGCGTCGCGCTGCGCTACTCCTCGCTCGTGAACGGTTTGACCGACCTGTACGTGGGCCATATGGACGTGCTTTGCGGCTTCGAGGAAGTCAAGATCGCTACGGCGTACGAACTGGACGGCAAAACCATTCAGGACTTCCCGAGCGATCAGGCGCGTCTGAGCCGCTGCAAGCCGATCTACCAGACCCTTCCGGGCTGGAAGGAAGATGTCAGCAACGTCAAGACCTACGAAGAGCTTCCCGGCAACGCCCGTCGCTTTATCGAGACGATCGAAGCGCTGATCGACGTGCCGATCACGATGATCTCCGTCGGCCGCCGCCGCGACCAGACCCTGTTCCGCCAACCGTAATTACTGAAAAGCAACGAAAAGGTTTCTCTCTTTATGCGTAAGAAGATCATTGCCGGCAACTGGAAAATGAACAAGACGGTCGGTGAGGCGCTGGCCTTCGCCGAGGCGCTGACGCCGCTCGTCGCCGGAAAAGACTCGGTGGATATCGTTATCTGTCCGCCTTACACGGCGCTGTACTCGGTCTCCAAGGCTTTCGAAGGCACGTCTGTCGCAACGGCTGCGCAGGGCGTGTTCTGGAAGACGAGCGGCGCATACACATCGTATGTGTCGTCGCCGCTGATCCTGGACGCCGGCGCGAAGTACGTTCTGATCGGCCACTCGGAGACGCGCGGCCGTTTCGGCGTCGCCGAGGAAGGCTTGACCGACGACCTGCTGAAGGCGTTTGGCGAGACCGACGCCGGCGTTAACGTGAAGGCGAAGGCTGCTCTGACGGCCGGCCTGATCCCGATCATCTGCATCGGCGAAACGCTGGGCGAGCGCAAGGACGGTGCGACCGACGTTACCGTGGCCGATCAAGTTGTGAAGGCTTTGGAAGGAATTTCTGCAGAGCTGGTCAGCACGCAGGTAATTTTCGCTTATGAGCCCGTTTGGGCGATTGGGACCGGCGAAGTCTGCGCCGCCGATGAAGCGAACCGCGTCTGCGGCGTCGTCCGCGCCACCATCGAGAGCCGCTACGGAGCCGAGACGGCCAGCGCCGTCCGCATCCAGTACGGCGGCTCCATGAAGCCCGACAACGCGGCCGAATTGCTCTCACAGGAGCATATCGACGGCGGTTTGATCGGCGGCGCGAGCTTGAAGCCCGCGGACTTTGCGGCGATTGTCGCCGCCGCCGCTGGCTAGTCGTTCCCCTTGGCCTTTTGCGCCCTGCAAACTTCCGTTTGCAGGGCTCGAATTCCGGGAACAAGATCTTAGTAAGCAATGTTCTACCCATGTCGAACGTTTACGGAGGTATTGGTCCCATGAAAACATCGGTCAACATATTTCAGCGCCGGACATTGGCGCCACTTGCCGCCATCATTGCCTTGAGCGCCGCTCTTCCGGCCTCGGCGGCGTCTTCCCTTTCGTTCAATTCCATACCTGTCAGCGACGCCGTCGCGCAGATTGATAATCAGCTTGGCGTGACGATTTCCCTCAAGCAGGGCATTGACCCGAACGCCCGCGTAACATTCTCCGTCAGCGACTTGCAGGGCCCGGGCGCCCGTCTCGACGCGATCAACCAATTGGCGAATGCGCTGAACGCAGATTTTCAAAAGGTCATTGTCGTCCGCAGCGCATCAGCGGACACTTCCACGCCGGCGCCCGTGATGGACTCCGATGCGCCTGTCCACTTTAAGGCTGGAACGATGTCCGTACGCGACGCCATCCAGACCGTGGCCGAGGTGGATAGCGCCGTCGCGAAGATGACGGAGAATATTGACGGCTCCGTCACATTCAATGGAGACGAGATGACCGTCAAGCAAGCGGCGGCGTCGATCGCGCGCCAGTCGCACACGCTGTGGAAAACTTTTTACGCCATCACGCCTCGCAACGGCGCCGGCTCTACCGCAGGGAAGATCATTGGCTACACAGGCGCTGGTAAGCCGATCCTGGAACTGCCGTATCGCACGTTCCGGGAGGCGACAACTCCTCCGCCTCCGGTAGTCGATCCCGCCGCCGTCAATCCCGATGGCTCTCCGGTGGATCCGAACGTCGCGAACGCCGCTCCGGCATACCCCCCGATGGCGTACAATCCGTACTTCGGCTACTATGGCGGCAATTACAATCCCTACTATCAGAACGGGATCGTCAATACCGGTGGTTCCGGCTTTTCCGCGCCTGGTGTGACGGTTCTGCCGGGATGGCCCGGGTACGGGTTTAACGGTCCGACCGTGATCAATACCAGCCCGACCTACTATCCCTATCGCTAGTTCATTGAGGATACTGAGTGACCGAACTGCTTGCTTCCCGCTTGATCCGTGACATCCCCGACTTTCCAAAGCCGGGGATTCTCTTTAAAGATATCACGCCGGTCCTGGCGAACTACGCCGCGTTCCAGGAAATCATCGATCATTGCGTCGAATGGGCGTCCGGCAAAGCGCCCGACATCATCATCGGCATTGAGTCGCGCGGCTTCGTCTTTGGAACGCCTATCGCTTTGGCGATGGGGCTAGGCTTCGTCCCCATTCGCAAAATCGGCAAGCTGCCGCATGAGACCATTCGGGAAGAGTATGCGCTGGAGTATGGAGCCAATGCGGTGGAAGTGCATCGCGACGCCATCCGGCCCGGCCAGCGCGTGCTGATCGTGGATGACCTGCTGGCGACCGGAGGCACCGCCGCCGCCGCCGCACGGCTTGTGGAGGCGCTCGGCGGCAAAGTCGTCGGATTTAGCTTCTTGATCGAGCTGGAGTTTTTGAACGGTCGCGCCGCTCTTGGCGACTATGATATCCAAGCGCTTTTGAAGTATTGATTTGAAGTACTGCGAAATTCACGAGAGAAAGGGTGGGACGATTTTTCGTCCCGCCCTTTCTCTTTTATTCCTCATCATCCTGATCGCTGATCAGGGGAAGCATGTCTAAGCGGGCATCATTCGATGTCTTCATCTGATCGCGCAGCGTCATCACTTGTTTCGTCATGATCGAGTCCATGGAGCCTGATTCGGAATTGGCGATCCAGGCCATCATGGAAGAAAGCGTCAGCTCCTTGAGGTATGCGAAGGAAAACTCGGCTGTGGCCTTGCCTATCTTTTGCAGCCTTTCATCGGAAAGCCGCATTTCCTCCTGGCTTGCCATGTTCCACCGTGAAAGATACTCCAGGCGCTCCGTTTCGGCGGGAAGCTCGAACGTATATTTTCGATCGAAGCGGCTGGGGCGGTCAAGGATCGCCGAGTCCAGGCGTTCCGGGTGATTCGTCGTTGCGATCACAACAACTCCTGTGTTCGTCTCAAAGCCATCCATCTCGTTGAGAAAAAATGAGCGATTGCCGTCATCAATGAGAGAATCCAAATCCTCGAAGATCAGCAGACATGGCGTTGTCTGCCTGGCGCGCGCAAACACCGCGTGAATGCTTTCGTGATCGTTGCCGTAGCGCGTTTTGAAACTCTTGACGTACAGACATGGCTTGTCCAGCCAATTGATCAGTGACTTGACGGCGTGCGTCTTTCCGTTTCCGGGCGAGCCCAGGAACAATACGCCGCGCTTCCACGGAACGGAGTAGCGCTCATAGACACTGCGGGATGAAAAGAAATCCGAGAAGTCAGCTTGAAGCTGATCGCGCATGGCCGCCGGCAGCACCAGATTGTCGAAGGTCGAATTCTTGATGGACTGATAGAGCTCCGGGCTCTTTGCCCACTGTCCGTTATCAAAGACCAGCACCACGTTTTCCGGCTGAGAGTCCCAGTCGCAAACGGCTTCCAGAAAGTCGGTCGCTGTCTGCTTATCTTGACTGACGATCCAATAGTGTCGTGTGCGGCAATATGCGAATGACCAGGTGGCGAAGAGGACTTTGATTTCCGCGTCACGCCAGCGGATATGGAAGAAGCCGTCTTCGATCCCTTCCGCGACACCGCGTTTGTAGCCATGCCACCGTGTCGCCATACTCGCGAAGATCTTGGAATCAGGCTCGTAGGAACAAAATCCAGCGCGGGCGTAGCCCTCCAGATTGAAGTGCCCGTCTGAGCTGGAAATCACGGATCGGTCTGGAAATTCCAGAGCCATGGCTGCGCCGATCGTATAGCGCAGAGAATCCGCAGACTGTAAAAGAGCGGTGTTGAGCAGAGTGTCGAGCGGCATTGAGGTGGCTCCAAGCGCATGTTTATTTGAAGGATCGGGTGCGCACTACATGGTATTATATCCGCTGCCTTGCTTTATTTTACCGATTTTCAAGGTTTCACATTCTGATTTAGTTTCGCGCGGTAATTGAACCGATCGTCGGGCGCGGCGTCTCCGTTCAGTGTGAAATCCGTCCAGTCTCCGCGAGAATGGCAGTGGTCCGCCCACTTGAAGTCAATTGCCGCCGGCAGTACTTTCGCGCCGATCTTAGCGCGTGGGATCGCGATCTCCAATTCATTCCCCCGTAGGCGGTAAGGAGTACGGGAGATGAGACGCCAGCGATCAAAGCCCCCAAGATTTCGTTCTATGCTGGTCATTTTACCGTCCAGCGTTCGGTTCACCACAAAGTCGTATCCCAGCCATCCCGTGCGATTGTCGGCGTCAGTGTTGAGGTAAAGCCGCATCCAGTCCGGGTTCGTATGCGCCGTCAAGTTCGCCTTTGTCCGGACATAGAAATAGACGTTCTTTGCATCATAACTGACCTTGGCCGTGATGATATCGTTTCGGCCCGTCTTATTGACATAGGCGGCGTGAGTTCCGAAGCCGGGAGCGTTTCGATGGGCGGTGTCTCCAAAGTCATCTCGAAACTCAGGGACCACACTTGTCCAGTCATCGAAGCGCCCGTCGATTTTTACGGGGTGGGGCGCGACGGGCGGCAGCGGATGAACGCCCTTGTAGCGGCGCACGTTGGCGGCGAGCTGGTAGTAGTAATTGTCGCCGTGCCCGCCGCGCATCGGCTCAATATCCCGGCTGAATTCTTGATTGAACTCGTCCACGAAGATCGGCGGCGGCGCGTGAAAGCCCGCCCAATCGTCGTAGAACCCGGCGTCCCATTCGTTCCAGCCCGTGATAAAGACAAAAGGCGGGTTGACCTGGAGCGCGCGCCGCCACTGCTCATCGAAGTTGAAACCCCAGTTCACCGCATTCGGCGTCGTGTCTTCCTTGCCGTTGTGGTAACTGCGTCCGAAGGCGCCTGGGAAGCTCATTGGGGCCGTATTATTCACGATTGCGTTGTAGTTCTGCGCCACGCCGACTGAGATTTCTTCCACAGAGCCATCAGGCGCGGTCTGTGGCGCTTGCGGGTGTATTTGCAGCCACGCCCATGCGCCGGGGTCTGGCTTTGGAATGTTGTATGGAGCAATCGGCGTGCGATAGGTAAAGAATTCACGCAGTGTGCGCGCGCGTTCTTCGGCCGTAGCCGGCGTGAGGGACTGGCCAGGAGAGGCGAACACCTCCGGCTCACTGCCCTCCGTGTATCGCATGCGCAGGTAGCGGCTGCCGAGGACAGGCTCGCCGGTTTGATACGCGCCCGCCAAAGCGGCGGCGCCGCCGTGGGTCCACCAGCCGATGTGTCCCACGGAGCGCGAGATTTCCAGATAGTATTTGCCCGGCGGCAACGCCTTGCCCGTTCCGACCATTAATGTGGCGCTGTCGTTGACATTGGTAAATGACTTCTGAGCGAGTCGCTTACCCTGGGGGCCGTCGGCATACAACGAAAGTGTCAGTCCCGAGTTCTTCGTCGCCCAGGTGGGAAATACACCGCCGGCCTCCTGAAATGATTGGGTGATGGTAAACGTCTGGCCGAGCGTGTCGCCGCCAGCCAAGTTGTCCGCCTGCTGTCGTTCAAGCTGCATCAGCGCCGTGGGATCGGCGTAGCCTGGGTAGGCGATGATCAGCGGCTTGCCCTGCCAGCGAAACCACAGATCCGAGTATTTTCCCGGCGCGTAGATCGTCTCATAGAGCTTGTTGAGCGTTACGGTTCCAATATTGTTTCCATTGCCAAATGGACAGTGGAAGGCAATCTGCGGCGTGCGCAAACCCTCGCGGCGCATCTGCTCCCAGACGCGGCACAGTGTATTGCGCGCCTTGTCGTATGTGACGGCGTTGGAGTTATCGAAGATCACGACATCGACGCCGGCGTTTGAAAGCATCTGGGCATGCTTGCGCAGCACCCATTCATCGTCGCTCGCGTAGTAGCCAAAGAGCGGTTCGCCCCAATAATGCGCGGCAAGCAAAGGGCCCCACGCGGGACTATGGATATCGCGCATCGCCTCAGGATGCGCGGCCAAGATCTTCGAGTTGTCGTAAATCGCATCTTGCTCATGCGCAAAGGTCAGAAAGTAGAACATTCCGACGGTTTTATTCGCGCGTGGAAGCCCGGCTTCCGCTGCCATGGGCAGGGCGCGCCCAAGCGCGTCTCCTGCGACCCATGTGTCGCTTTGAGTGTCCCAGGAGGGGGATTTGGCGTGGCTTGGCGTGGCAATTGCGGTCAAGAGAAGAAGAGAAACAGAAAGCTTGGAAATAGACATGGGTTATTGACGTGCAGCGGATGGAGAATTCGGATTGATTTTGGATTGATTATACACTCTTACCCTCCCTTTTAACCCATTTGATAGCGATGAAAAGAAAGCCCGTTCGCCAAAGGCGAACGGGCTTTTTTAGTGCTTGAGCAGGATTTGCTACTTGAGAGCGCTGATGCGCAGGACGTAGCGATGAACCATTTCGTTGGCTTTGTCCTGTGTTTCGGCTTCGGCGAAGATGCGGAAGTACGGCTCGGAGGCGTCGGGAAGGACGAGGGTCCAGCCGCCGTCGCGGTAGATCTTGATGCCGTCGATCAGCTCCGTGTGAGCGTCGTGGGTGTCTTCCATGAGGACGCGCATGATGCGGCCCTTGACTTCCCACGGGCAGTTGACGATCTCGGAGGCCATGTAGTACTTCGGCAGCAGCGAGCGAACCTCGCTGAGGGTCGTGTTTTGCACGGCGAGCATCTCCAGCAGTTTCGCGAAGGAGTACAGGCCGTCGAAGGCCGGGTTGAACTCCGGGAAGATGAATCCGCCTTCGGTGTCTCCCGCGAGAACGATCCCTTCCTTGCCTTCGGACGCCGTCGCCATCAAGGAGCGAACGTCGGTCTTGGTGCGGATGACTCCGCCGCCGTACTGCGCCATCACAGTTTCGATGGAGGAGGGGGCCGTGACCGGAACGGCGACCTGGGCGCCGGGTTTGGCGCGCGCCACGAGCAGGGCGAAGGTTGCGAGCAGGTCGGCGCCCGACAGAATACTGCCGGTTTCATCGACGACCGATAAACGCTCGCCGTCAAACTCCAGAGCGACTCCGAGGCTCGCTTTCAGCGTGGAGACGGTGGCCGCCAGGTTCTCCACCAGCGCCTTGCGCTCAGCTTTGGTCTTGGGAGCCTTTTTCGGATCCGTGTAGGCGTTTAGCGCAATCGTCTCGGTTTCCAGCTGGCCGAGCATCTGGGGCAGGACGCCCGAGATACGGCCGTAGGAGTAATCGACGACGACTTTGAAACCGCAGTTCTGTACGGCTTCGATGTTCAGAAGCCGGAAGAAGTCGTGGCTGTACCGTTCGATGGCGCGCGAGACGTAATTGATCTCGCCGACTTCGTTCGGATCGGTCCGGCCAAAGTCCTCGCGGTAGAAGATCGTTTCGATCTTGCGCTGACCGTTGGTCGAAAGATAGATGCCGTTCTTGTCGAAGAACTCGACCAGGGCCAAATTGGGCTGATCGGGCGCCAGACGGATGTGCACGCCGCCGGCGGCGTTATTCGCCCGGATCGAGTGGCGGGACAGCGGAAGCGGCATGCCTTCGTTGTCGAGAATATTCGCCCCAACCGAGGCGAGTCCGGCGATCAGCGCGCGCTTCAGCATGCGGCAGACTGGCGCCGAGTCGCGGCTGGTGATGACGGTCGAGCCCTTCTTCAAGAAGGCGCCATAGGAAGCGCCGAGCTTGGTCAGGAAGTCCGGCGTCATTTCGACGTTGGCGATCCCCGAGACGCCCAGGTTTCGGAACAGCGATCCCTGCCACTTGCTGCCCCAGATCAGGCTCATTGTGACGACAGAGCCGCCTTCGATGATCTTATCCGGCCAGAGTTTGACCAGTGGGCGGATGTTGCTGCCGCTTTCGATATGACACCGGTCTCCGACCACCGCGCCCTCCTGGATAATACAATCGTCTTTGATGGTATTCCGGAAGCAGATGGTGCAGCCCGTCAGCTTTGTGCGGGCGCCGATATAGTTGCTGTCCCAGACGATGGCGCGCTGGAGGATGGCGCCTTCCTCGATCAGACAGTTATCGCCGATCACGGTTTCCGGGCCGACGTGCGCGCCAGCCTTGATTCGGCAGTTCTTGCCGATCAGCAGCGGTCCCATCAGCTGGGCCGTCGGGTCGATCTCCGTGCCTTCGCCGATCCAGATCGAGCCGCCTTCGCGGCGTCCTTCGATCGGCAGTTCTGTCTTGCCCTGGAGCATCTCGTACTGCGCCTGGCGGTACTGCTGCAGGGAGCCCACGTCCGTCCAATACTCGCCCATGACGTAGCCGAACATCGGCTTTTCTTCCTGCAAAATCCGCGGGAAGATGTCCTGAGACCAGTCGTAAGACTTCTCCGGCTCCATGTATTCGAAGATGGAGGGCTCCAGAATATACATGCCGGTGTTGACGGTGTCCGAAAACACCTCGCCCCAGCTTGGCTTCTCCAAAAATCGCCGAATACGTCCCTCTTCGTCCGTAATGACAACGCCGAACTCCAGCGGGTTCTCCACATGCTGGAGGACCAGAGTCGCCATCGACTCATGCTCGCGGTGGAAGGTTAGAGCCTTCTCCAAATCGATGTCCGTCAGGGCGTCGCCAGAGACGATGATAAAAGTGTCGTCTTTAAGATACTCTTCGGCTTTTTTGACGCTGCCGGCGGTGCCGAGCGGAGTGTCTTCCACGGTATAGATCAAATTGACGCCCAGCTCCGAGCCGTCGCCGAAGTAACCTTCGATCTCATCGGCTAAGTAGTAGAGCGTCACGACGATATCTGTCACGCCAAATCTCTTGAGCAGCTCGATCGTATGCTGCATACAGGGCTTGTTCAAGATCGGCACTAAAGGTTTCGGTCGGTTCGAGGTGAGCGGACGCAACCGTGTGCCTTCTCCGCCCGCCATCACAACGGCTTTCATGTTGTTATCTCCTCATCCAAGTACGCTATTAAAAACAGCTCTTCCATCGTTGGCCGATTGTGATCATCGGATATATTATGCAGTCATCGAGCGAAAACTAAGCGTCTATTCCGTCGCCGGGCGCTCCACTTCGGCGAACCACTTCGGTTCGATGTCGGGGAACACGCAGTCTCGGCTTTCGCATTCGGCGATGTTCTTCCAGTCGCCTATGGACAATTGTTCCCCCGACGCGGCCCGCCGAACCAGGGAAGAAAGAGCCTTAAAGTTGTCGTAGTGGTTTCTCAGGCGGATCTCGGAATAATCCTTAGCTCCGCCGGTCGAAATACAGAACTGCCAGTCCGACGCCATCAGCAGCAGCGCTTCGCGCGCCGCCTGCTTAAGGATCGGCGCGGCGGGTTCATTGTCTCCGAACTCACGCGCCAGAGCCGAAATCTCGATCTCCGTCTCGTAAACGAGCTTCCACGACCACGCGGTTTCCTCGTTCAGCCAGATGAAGTGGAAACCGCCCTCACCCCAAGAGCCTTCGGGTAGGTTCACGGTATTCTTGGGCGGGTACGCCTCCAAATACTCGCTGACGGTTCGAAGCTCAACTTCAGGATCCTGCGCCAGCTGCTTGATCACATGGTAAAGCCACTGCGGTCCCTCGAACCACCAATGCCCGTAAAGCTCCGTATCATAGATCGCGGCGATGACGGAGGAGGGATCGTTCTGCTCGCGTAATACTCCCTTGATCAGAGGAATGAAGTGCGCGGCGTGATCGCGCGATCGCGCCTCGGCCTGATGCGGCTCATACAGATGCTTCGCCCCAATATCGGCCTTGTCCTGGCTGATGCGCCAGTAGCGCAGCCCAAGGCTCTTCTCGTTCGGGGTGACGTATTTCTTGTGGAACTCCAGGTACCACTCGTCGCCCGGATAGCCGTGCTCGCCGCTCCAAACCTGCGTGCCGGTCGCCGCGTCGCGTCCTAGAACGGCGACGGGCCGCTGATCTGGATCGCCCGACGAGTTGACGTTGTACGCCTGGTAGGGAGTATAAGGACGGTATTCGACCTTGACGCTTTCCTTGGAGAACTGCTTCCAGATCTCTTTGAGCGGACCGAACTTATCGGCGTAAACGCCAAGCGCTTCGCCGCCTTTGAGCAGATGCCCGTCCACGAAGAAGAACTCAATGCCGTTTTCCGAAAGGAACTCATCGACTCCTTTGCGCAGATGCGCCGTCTTGGTGACGCCCGGCACGGTCTCGGGCGCCACCCAATGGTAACGGGGCCGATAGGAACATTCCGGCAGCCAGTAACCGCGCGGACTGCGTCCGAAGTGCTTCTTGTAGGCGGCGATCCCCTGCTTCACCTGCGCCTGGATGCTCGAATCCTGAGAGAGCAGAGCGGAGTAACCATGCGTGGCGCTGCTGGTGATGATCTCGATATGACCGGCATCCTGAAGCGCGGCGAACGCGCCGACGATATGGCAGCCGTAACGGTCCCGGAAATCCGTAAGCGCCTTTGTGTACCAATCTTCCCAGTAACGGGCAAGATAGGCCATATGATAGTTGCCTTCGCGCCGGAACTGTTCCTCATTTTGTGCGGCCGATTTGATCTTTTCCCGCAGATACCCCAGCAGCTCGTCATGGAAAGTGGGATCGCGCAATTGCTCGACAAGAATGGGGGTGAGCCCAAGGGTGATCTTCGGCGAAAGACCTTCATCGATCAATCGATGGCAAACGTCGAGCAGGGGAAGATATGTTTCCGCGGCGGCCTCGGAAAGCCAATCGGTTCCATGGGGAGAGCGTCCGTGGGCGAGGACATAGGGGATATGGGAGTGCAATACGAATGAAAAGGTCCCCAGCGGCTCGCTCATTATCTACAACCTCGTCCTGGTAAATCTAACAGCAGAATAGCATTTTTTACTCTGAATGTCAATTGACGGACGAGAACAATTGGATGGGAAGATGGCTTTGCTCCCCATTGGAAAATAACGGTGGATGCGAATTTGCGATCTCTTCTTGACAGCCGCGCCTCGTATTTGCTATACTGTAATCAAAGCACTTTGTATGTTAAAGTTTTGAGAGGTTCAAGCATGTCCGCATTGATCTCCCCGCTGGATGAAGCGCGGGAAAACCTCCGGGTCATCCGGCAAACGATGGAGCGTTCGACGCAGTATTCGACGCTTTCGGGATGGTCCGGAGTCCTGATCGGATTGATCGCGCTGGCGGCTGTTTGGGCGACCTATCGGGTCGTCGCTCTGCGCCATGACATCGGCCAAACGGCGCCAGGCGCTCTGCCGACGCTTGCGGGCATCTGGCTGACGGCGCTGATCCTGGCCGTCAGCGCGGAGTTTCTCTGCAACAAGATCCGCGCGCGCAGGGTGGGGAAGCACGTCGTTTCACGCCTCGGCGCGCATGTCGCGATAGCGGCGCTTCCGGCGTTTCTCGGCGCTGCGGTTCTCACCGCCTTTTTCTCCATGCACGGCCTCGCGCTTCACATCTGCGGAATCTGGATGCTCTGTTATGGGCTGGCCATCAGCGCCGTCGGCTTATTCTCCGCCCGCCCCGTCACCTATCTCGGCGTCGCCTTCGTGCTTGCCGGGGCGGTCACCTTGCTTCTTTCTCTTTCGTATCAGCTGCCGATGATGGCCATCGCGTTCGGCGGCTTTCATATCGTCTACGGCGTGGCGATTGCGAGGCGTCACGGATGGTAGCAGAGGGCGCCCCATCGGCGCTGTTCGCATCGGTCGAATCGCTCGACGAGATCATCCACCAGAAGGTGCGATTAGGGATCATGTCGGCTCTGATGGCGAGCCAGGAGGCTGACTTCCGGTTCCTCAAGGAGACACTGAACGTCACCGACGGCAACCTCTCCATCCACCTCACTAAATTAGAGGATGCAGGCTATATTTTGAGTCGCAAGGAGTTCGTCCGCAAGAAGCCGCATACGACTTACACCCCCACTGACGCCGGACGAAAAGCCTTCCATGATTACTTAGGCGCGCTGGAGCGGATCGTGCAGGCGGCGGGGCAGGGCTCCTAAACCATTATGCTCCAATATGTTATGCTGCGTCCGGCCCATAACGTCATCTGGAACTTGTTCCTGGCGGCGATTCCCGTGGTGCTCGCGCTGATCGTCGCGCGGGGCGTGCGGGAGGACGTGCGCCGTGACAACCGGGTTCGGTGGTGGCTGTGGGCGCCGGTGCTGCTGGTTTGGCTCTTGTTTCTGCCGAATACCTGCTATCTGCTGACGGAGTGGCGTCACTATCTCCAGGATTTGACCACGAGCCGTATTTCTTTTTACGCGACGCGCAGCCGCGATGCTCTGGTAAGCCTTCTGGTTTCGACCGGGTTTTATATCGTCTACAGCGGCGCGGGACTGCTGTCCTTCTTTCTGGCGATCTGGCCGCTGGAGCGGCTGGCGCGCGCCCGAGTTGGGAAGCTGCTTGCGTGGGCGAAGCCGCTGGGGTTTTTTCTGTGTTCACTTGGGGTCTACTTGGGGCTAATTTCTCGGTTTAACACATGGGACCTTGTCTTCCGCCATGGGAAGTTCAGCTCGGATGGAGTGAAGGAGATCTTCGCGGTCATGTCGAGCAGCTTCCATTCTTCGTTTACCACAACATTAATCCTGGGGTTTGCCGTAATCCTTTGGGTGTTATACATCGGTTTTGATATTTGGATGGACGGCTTTGCCTGGCGTATGAGCCGCCGCCGTAACATGGAAGGAACTTCGGACGATGCTGAGACATTATCATGATGCGTACCAGCGCATCCTCGCGTCTATGAACGACGAGGATCTCGCGCCACTGTACGCACGCACCGCCGGCGAGCATCCCGCCATGGCGCGCTTGATCGCCGAAGAAATCGCACGACGGGAGACCCTGTGGAACCCACAGTTTTCCTCCTCCGAACCGCGCTTTCCGGAACTGGCGGCAGCCGCTTAGAGGGTAATATTATTGGGAATGAATTAATTTGTGCGTTGTGGAACAATTGCGGCGCAGCGACCGTCATTTAACCATATCATGCTGTGTCTGGAGGCGCGCTTGCTTCCAAACCAACGCCTAGGAGAGGAAACACGATGCGCTTTAGAAATTCACGCAATTACGATTCACAACGAAGTCAGACCCTGCGCGCCCTCGTGGCCGCCGCTCTCGCCGGCGGCTTGGCGGTCACGTCGGCCTCCGCGCAATCCATGGGGGGCTTTGGCCGGCGCAGTGGCGGCCCCAGCGCCGGTCATCAGCAACAGCAACAGACCGGCGGAAGCTCGTCGTCGTCCGACAATAGCCGCAATGCGCCTTCGTCACAGCCAGCGCCGCCGCAGAACATGCCCCCGCGCGTCAATATCACCCCGCCGCCCGCGCCGACCCGCGTGGCGCCGCCATCTCAATATATTCCGGTTCCGGGACCTCCCAGGCAGTACACGCCTCCGCCGCAGCAATCCATGCCCGTGACCCCGCCGGTATATAACAATAACGTCGGCAACAATAACGGCGGAAATGGGTTTGGACAGTCCAATGGAAATGTCCGCCGCAATGGTGGCGCTATCGCGCCGGGAGCCGTCATCAACAACAACGGCAACCCTCCGATGGGAACAGGCGCGACGCAGAATGGGTACACAACCGACCCATCGCGCGGCGCCAATAACGGCGGTCAGAACAATTTTTGGCGTCAGGGTGGATCGAACCGAAATGACTCCAATTCGAATAACTCGACGGCGCGGAACGGACGGGGCGGAGGCCGCAATGGCGGTTCTTCCACCGAAACCAAGCGTCCCTACAATCCACTGCTGGATATGGCGGAGGAGAGCTATCGCCGACTGCATCCGGAAAGTTCGCAGCCGATCCGCGTGACAACCCCGCAGGGACAGCGCGATTGGGACCAGAATTGGAATGATGATCGGCATCATCACCACGACAACTATGTCTACGGCGGTGGTGGAACCACCATCATTACCAACGGCCCAGTGCTGCTGGGTGGTTACTATTACGGCAACTACACGAGCTACGGATATGGGGATAACATCTATCCCTCGGTTTACACGATCTACGGCGGCTTCCCGCAGTATATCTGCAACCCGTCGGTGATCGTTCTCAGCCAGCCGTACTATCCTGTCTATACGACCCCATATCTGCCGTTCTATCAGCCGTCGTATCAGGTGACTTACAACCAGACAAACTACTACACGACGAGTGAAGACCGGGCGTCGGATATCCGCGAAGGCGGCGAGACCGCAAAGGCGGCCGTGAAGTCTGCTTATACGGATGGTACGTATCAGGCGGCGTTCGCGGATATCGCCAAGGCCTGGTCGAGCGGAAACATCGCGACGCTGCGCAAGCATCTGCGGGATGACGACACCAAGGTCAGCATCCTGCTGAAGCGCAAATACGCTTACTCGATCGCGTCGGGCGACTTCGAACAAATCACCCGCGACGCGCTGGACCGCCTGTCCACCGTATCGTTCAAGTTCACGCGGCTGCGCAAGGCCAAGAACGGTGATGTCACGGCCTATGGCAAGCACATCTACCGCACCTCGGACGACGCAACGAGCGGCGACACCGCAGTGAAGGATACCGACACGGTTCCGTTCGACAGCGATCAGCCGTACGATCAGGCGGGCGATCCGGCTCCCGGTGAAGAGAAAGTCGTTTATGTCGCTTACACTCTGCGCCATAAGGACGATCTCTGGTACATCATCGCCGTCAACTCCTCGCCGAATCCGCTGGTGACATCGGACGACGAGCAGAACAGCAGCGAACAGTAATCGGTCACGAAACAAAAAAGAGCGCCCAGGCCAATCGGCCCGGGCGCTCTTTTTGATTTGATCAATCCCAGATCGGACGCCAGTTGCGTTTCCATTGGGTGGTCTCGTTCAGGCGCGCCATCTCTTCTTGAGTCAGCCGATACCCAATCGCCCCCAGAATGTCCGTCAGCTGATCGGGCGTATTGGCGCCGATGATTGGGGCGGTAATAATGGGGTTGGAAAGCTGCCATGCGAGCGCGGTCTGCGCGACGGTTTTGCCATGCGATTTGGCGATCTCGTCTAAGGCGTCGATTGCGGCCCAGCCCTGATCGTTCCCGTACTTTTCCAGATTCCCCTTGGCGCGGACGCTGTCCGGGCTGGGAGTATCGCGGCGATACTTGCCGGTCAGAAAGCCGCCCGCAAGGGGAGAGTAGGGGATGACGCCAAGACCGTAGTGCTTACAGAACGGAGCGGCTTCGTATTCGAACAGCTGCCGCTCCATCAGTGAGTATTCGGGCTGGTAGCTGTCGAACCGCGCCAGTGCGCGGCGCTCGGAGAGGGAAACCGCCTCCATCAAGCGCCAAGCCGGGTAGTTGGAAGCGCCAATGTAGCGTACTTTCCCGGCGCGGACAAGATCGTTGAGTGTTTCCAGCGTTTCTTCGATCGGCGTGTTCAGATCGGCCCAGTGGCACTGATAAAGGTCGATATAGTCGGTCTGAAGACGCCGCAGCGATTCGTCACATGCGCGTATAATATGGGCGCGCGACAGGCCCTCGCCGTTCGCGCCTTCCCACATCTTTCCACGGACCTTGGTGGCGAGCACGACGTCCTGACGGACGCCCCGCGCCGCGATCCACTTCCCGATGATCTCCTCGGTCTTGCCGCCATAAGAAGCGTCGCCAACCCAGTTCGAGTAAATGTCGGCGGTGTCGATAAAGTTTCCGCCAGCCTCACGGAAGGTATCCATGACGGCAAATGATGTTGCTTCATCCGCCGTCCAGCCGAACTGCATCGTACCCAGGCAAATCTCCGAAACTTGCAGGCCCGTTCGGCCTACCCTGCGTAATTCCATGCTTGCTTTTTCTCCACGACAATTGTTATGTGACTACCAGCGTGCGTTGGGTCCGAAGTCCGCTTTGTAATAATCCTCGACGTGCGTTCCCGGAGCGACAAGAGCGTCCACACGCTTTTTGTCTTCGTCGGTAATCTCGACCTCGGATGCGGCGAGGTTGTCTTCCAGTTGCGCCACGGAGTTCGGACCGATAATCGGGCTTGTGACGCCGGGCATCGCGTTCAGCCACGCCAGCGCGAAGGCTGTGGGGGTGACGCCTTTCTCCTGACTGATGGTGTCCAGCCCTTCGAGAGCCTTCCAGGTTCCTTCGGCGAACTTCGCAGGATCTTCTCGTGAGTTGTCCGGCGCGGCTTGATCGCGCTTGTATTTCCCCGTCAGCTTGCCGCCGGCGAGGGGCGACCATGGAATGATGCCAATCCCATAGGACTGTGACAGCGGGATCAATTCGCGCTCGATGCGGCGGTCCAGAATGTTATACGGCGGCTGCTCGGTAACGAAGCGGCTGAGGCCGTATTCCTTGGAAACCCACAGCGACTCCAGCACTTGCCAGGCGGCGTAGGTGCTGGTTCCGATATAGCGAACCTTGCCGGATCGGACAAGATGGTCCAGCGCGCGGAGGGTCTCGTCGATCGGGATTGACGACTGCGGACGGTGGATTTGGTACAGATCGATATGGTCCGCGCCCAATCGCTGGAGGGACGCTTCGCAGGCGCGAATGATGTTGAACGCGTGATTGCCCCAGGCGTTGGGATCGTCGTCATTCATCTTACCGTGCGCTTTGGTCGCGAGGAAGATTCGATCGCGCTTGCCATCGCGCGCAAGCGCCTTACCCGTAATAATCTCGGACTTACCGCGTCCATAAACATTCGCCGTGTCCACGAAGTTGCCGCCCGCTTCCATGAACCGGTCGACGATCCGGAATGCTTCGTCCTCTTCCGTCTTCCATCCAAAGGTCATGGCGCCCAGGCAGAGATTGCTCACCTGCGCCCCGGTGCGTCCCAAGCTATTGTATTTCATCGGCCGCCTCCTGATCTATGAGACTCGTATCTCTTCGCGCCTATTTCTTGTACGAAACACGCCAGACGGTATTGGAGCCGTCATCGGTGACGAACAGATCGCCATTTTTGCCGACGGTCACGCCGACCGGGCGTCCCCAGACATCGCCTTCGGGGGTGACGAAGCCGGTCAGGAAGTCCTGATAGGCGCCCGTGGCTTTGCCGTTCTTCGTCATAACGCGAATGACCTTGTAGCCCGTGCGGCGGGCGCGGTTCCAGGAGCCGTGCTGGGCGGCGAAGGCGTCATTCGCATACTCGCGCGGGAACTGCTTGCCCGTGTAGAAGGTCATGGCGAGCGAAGCAGAGTGCGACTGAAGCAGGGTGTCTGGAACGAGCACTTTGGCGCCGAGATCCGTCGGGGCGCCCTTGGCGCGGGTGTCCGGGTTGTTGCCCATATAGTAGTAGGGCCAGCCATAAAAGCCTCCCTTTTCAACATGGGTCACATAATCGGGAACCAGGTTATCGCCCAGGCCGTCGCGCTCGTTGACCGAAGTCCAGAGCTGCGCGGTGACTGGGTTGATGGCGATGCCGACCGGGTTTCGGATGCCTCTGGCGAAGACCTGCTCGTTCTTGCCGTCGGCGTCGAATTGAAAAATGCGCGCGCGCCGCTTTTCCACTTCGATCAAGCCATCGTTTTCCTGAACGTTGGAGCGGGAGCCGACGGAAACGAAGAGGTTCTTCCCATCCTTGGAGAACACGATGTCACGCGTCCAGTGTCCGCCGCCGCGCAGGCGTCCGCCGCCGGAGATATCGTCGATGATCGTCTCGCCCGCTCCGGTCGCCTTCAGATCGCCGTTTTGATAGGGGAAGCGCACGACGGAGTCCGTATTGGCGACGTAGAGATACTTGGGGTTAGCGCCGCTGGGATAGAAGGCCAGGCCGAACGGCTGCTTAAGGCCTTCGACGAAGATCTCGTTCGAGTCGGGCTTGCCGTCGCCGTCCGTATCGCGGATCACACGGACCCGATTTGGGCCGCTTTCCGCGATGAACAGGTCGCCGTTGGGCGCTGTGATGATCTTGCGTGGATTATTCAGGCCGGTAGCGAACGCCTCGACGGTAAAACCGGCGGGCGCTTTGGGAATCGCGCCTTCGGGCTTGGGAACCATATGCGCGCCATTGTCCACGGAACGTGTATCATAGGCGGCCGGCAGGTCCGCAACGGTCACATGGCGGCGCAGCCCCGGCTGATCGTCGGTCCAGTCGGAATTGATGGCGGCCTGTCCGGTCAGCAGCTCATTGGGCGCATGAACTTTCTGCGGTTCGGTCTTGGCCGCTGGGCAGAGCGCCATAATCGTCAGCGCGCTTGCGGCTCCGAGTGCGATGGTGAGAGTTCCGGCGCGGCTGATACGTATCTTGGGGGTGGTCATTTACTTTCTCCGTATCTAATAATATTGCGGCGAGGCAGAGAGTTTAGTCGATCAAGAACTTTATTTCGGCGGTGGACCGACGGTTTTTCGCGGGATCAGAACGGGACGCAGGCGAAGGGTGACGCTTTCCGCTTCAGGGCCGGCGGCGAGCCGCTCTAAAACCGTGCGCGCCACAGCGTCGCCCAGCGTTTCGGTGGGGCGCTCGATGGTGGTGAGCCCCAGGCGCATGGCGGCCGGGTCGTTGTCGAAGCCGACCAGAGAGAAGTCGCCGGGCAGTGACAATCCCAGAGCGTCCGCTTCGGCAAGCACTCCTTCCGCGAGAATGTCATTCGCGGCGATGATCGCTGTCGGACGCTCATCCGCCGGCAGCGCGCGCCAATGCCGGAGCGCGGCGGCGCCGTCCGCCGGCGTCACGGCGCGCTCTCCCTCGTCATCCGCGACGATCCACGACGCAGACGCCTCAATGTCCGCCGCCTCCAGCGCCGATCTGTATCCGGCGAGACGGTCACGCACCCATTCATGCCCGCTGGAGCCGCCCACGAAACCTATGCGCGTGTGTCCATGCTCCAGAACGTGCCGAACCGCCAGATATGTCCCCCAGCCGGAATCAAAATAGACCTGACTGGCGAGTCCCGGATAACTGCGTGATGAAATAATAATCGGGTGAACGCCCTTGTCGTGCAGCACCGCGAGCGCATGGGAAGTCTTGGCGCGGGCCCCGACCGCATGGAGGAGAATCACGGCCTGCGCGCCCTCATGGGCCGCCCGAATGGCGAGGTCTTTTACGGAGCAGGGATCGGCGACAAGAGGGGATTGGTCATAAAGGACGACTTCCGCGCCGGCCGCGCTCGCGACGCGTTCAATGGTCGACACGACGCGATGGATCCACCATGGCTCGTTCCCGTCGATCCGATCGTCTCCAATTTGCAGGGGCGCCACCACGGCGATTGTCGCGCCGCGCCCCGCCGGCGCAGGAATGGAAACGAGCACCGCGCCGGATCGCGCGTGGCGGCGGATGACGCCCTCATCCTCCAGCGCCTTCAGGGCCGGCCGAAGCGCCGTGCGGCCCACTCCCAGCGCCAACGCCAGATCGCGCTCTCCGGGCAGCTTGTCGCCGGCGGACTGCTCCGGCCGCCGCAGATAATCCCGCAGACGGCTCTCGACTTCGCTGATGTGACGGCCCATGTGAATTTCGCTCTTGCAAACTGGTTTAGAACTGGTTTATTATGGACTGAAATACGTCTTATGTCAATTCCGTACGACTGTGTCTTGCTGATCAATTAAAAAGTATCTCTTTAGATGTAAGCAGACAGTCGTAATTATATGAGTGTGAGAATACGAATAAAATAGATTTATGTGTGAATTATCTACCAAGCTGTGTTATAATTAAACTGAAAATAAACTGCTGTTAAAGAGGAATATCTTATGAAGCGGTCCGGATTTACACTCATTGAGCTTCTCGTTGTGATCGCGATTATCGCGATTCTCGCGGCAATATTATTCCCCGTATTTGCGCAAGCTCGTGAAAAGGCGCGCCAAACTTCCTGCCTTTCGAATTTACGGCAGATCAGCCTTGGCGTCATGCAGTATACGCAAGACTACGACGAGTACTACACACCCGCAGAAGTGTGCGATATCCCCGGCTATCCCATCGGCGTTTGCGCCCAAGGGCATGCGATTCTATGGCCGCAAATATTACAGACATACACAAAAAGCCAGCAGATATTCCAGTGCCCAGACGATTCCGATTCAAAGACCATCCCTGTTTGGGCGGCCGCGAATGGCTCGATGGGTTACACCAAGCCTTTTCATACATCGTACGTGGCGAACGCCTATGTGATATATGGATTGATTCCCCTCAGTCGTGTTGTGTCGCCGTCAACAACGGTTTTGATGGCGGACGGCGGTACGACGACAATCTCAGCCGCGCCGTATCTGGTTCCCAATCTGCCGAAACATACCGCGTGGAATCTGATCGATCCACAAGATGCGAATGGGCAATCCGCCAATGAGGATTGGTCCGGCCCCACAGTCCGTCACAGCAATAATATGACGGAAACGCTGTTTACGGATGGGCATGTCAAGGGAATGCGGGTCGATCGATGGTACTATTCGGGGACGCCATGGCTCGATCCCGACCGAGGCGGTTAATCTTGATGGCCCTCCAAGCATGATGTCTGGAGGGCCGTTTCTGTTTATTGTGGCGGACATGCAGGAAACTCATTGTATTTCCGGGAACTTTTGTACTCTCTGCTGTCGTCTCTCTACCATCACTCAGGCAGAACAGTTCGTTTGGAGGATTTACCGGTTGTACTTTGACCCATACGCACGGCGCGGCGCGGCGCCGATTTTCCGCAAGCCGCGCTCAATTTCTCGTCCTGTCGCTTTGGCCGCCTCACTGGCGCTTTGTTTGCCATTTGCCGTCCATTCCTCTTTTGCGGCGCAGGCCGTTGCTCCCAAAAAGGCCGTAAAGAAGGCGCCGCTGAAGAAGCCGCGCACGACGCCCACGCCTGTTGTTCCGGCTGTTGTCCCTCCACCCATTTCCACATCACCGACTGCGATCGCGAACTCGCCCTGGGCGGGATCATTTGCGGGCGGCGCGGCGCATAATCTGATGCTGCGGCGCAGCGACGTGCCTATGGGGACCAACAATGGGCTGCGTTTCTGGCTGCGCGGCGATGGCTCTGGGGCCACGGTGCGTATCCGTCTGATGGCGCTGGAGCCGGCGGCGACCGACGATTCGGCGCTGCTGCGTCCCACCTGGGTGTCTGACCCTGTCAAGGTCAGCTTCAAGGGATGGCGTGAAATCCTCTTGCCGCGCGAAAAGTTTACGCTGCACCGGGTCGGAAGCGAGACGGTCGGCCTGGATCTCGATCTGCCGGCGGATGCGCAGGGCGCGGTCTCCACGCGTCCCGTGGTTCCGCCTGCGTTTGCGCGGGTGAACGCGCTCGCGGTCGAAATGGGTGTTCCCTCGAAATCTTCCCTGGTGATTGACGACCTGACCTGGGTGACCGTCGACGCCAGCGGCGCTGTGACCTCCGGCGATTCGGTGGACGATTTTGAAAAAGGAAACGTGGCGGCCTGGACCCCGCTTGGCGCGCCGTCTGCGACGGCGACCGTAAATTATGGTCTTGCGACCGCTCCGGCGATGGTCCATGGTGGGCGGGTCGCCTTCAAGATGGATATTCTGAGCCCGGCGGCGCGGCGTAACACGGTTCTTTTCCCCTCGGCCAACCGCGTCATGGCGGCGACTGGGAATAGCACGCTTGTGTTCACTCCAGCTTCGCTCTTCGATCCTGTCTATCCGTGGTCTCTGCCCGAGCCTTCTGGGACAAGCTCCAGCATCACCCTGCAGGTCTGCCCGGAACAGGTGCAGGCGGCGAGTTTCTGCATCTATACCCGCCAGGCCATGAACAATGTGACCGTGCAGTTGGCCGACGATCTTCAGGCGGTCGGGAAGACGCTTCCGAAGTCCGCCGTCGATGTGCGTGTGGTCAAGGTCTGGAAGCAGCAGGGGACGAGCGCGCTGCGTAATCCCGATGAAGCCGGTCTGACGCCGGAGCTCCTGGTGAAAGACGATCGAGTTCCGCTGTCCGGACCAGCCCCAGAGATCCGGCTGACCGGCGCGCCTCAGACCGATATTCCGATGGATACGGCCAAACAGTTCTGGGTGACCCTGGCGACGCCGCGAAATGCGCAGCCGGGACACTATAGCGGACGCTTCTTAGTGACGGCGCCTGGATCGAAAACGGTCACGGTTCCGATCGATGTTGATGTGCTGCCGATGCGCTTGCTGAGCGCCGCTAAGCAGTACGCGATCGACCTGCGTTCTCGTCTCGACGCTCCGCCGGCGACCCTGCCTTCGGAGACCGGAGACTCGGTGACGGACTTTGTCACCAAGGACATGCTGGCGTCACAGCTGACAAATATCGTCTCGCACGGTTTTCGCTACGTTTCCCTGCACGACAGCGCCGAGACGCTTCCCGATGCGCTCCAGGCGTACACCGCCGCCGGCGTGCTGGGCCCGTACGTTTACAAAGGGCCATCTTTGGCCGCCGATGTCGAGAAAGAGCGTCAGAACAGCCATGCGCCAGAGTTCGTCTACTTCGCCGATCCCAGCGACAGTGGGAGTCTTCAGCTGGCGGCTCTGAACAAAGCCGGTCTGAGCGGCGCAACCTACGTTACGCGCCAGAGCGACTACGATACGCTTCAGGATAAGCTGGCGCTCGTCGTTTACGACCGTGACTCCGAGTACCCGCAGGAACTGCTGCGCACGCACGGCGTCCGCAAGTCCAACAAGCACGACTGGTGGTACTGGGATGCTTCGAACGAGGATGCGCATGACAACCGCCTCAGCGCGGGATATCTGCTCTGGCGTGCGAACCTCTATGGCGCCTATGTCCCTGAGTACCAGTTCGCCACCGGAACGGATCCCTACGACGATACGTCCGCTGGCGCTCCGCCGGCGCTCGCGCCGTATCGGCCCCGGATGCTGACCTATCCTGCGCAGGGCGGCGTTCTGGATACCCTGCAATGGGAAGCGCTGCGGGAAGGCGTCAACGACGTCCGCTATCTCACCACGTTCTACGCCGCGCTCCGCGAGGCCAAGGACGCCCACCTCGCCAAACCGATGATCGATGAGGCTGAAGGATATGTCAAGACCTATCTCGACAAACCGCTCGCTTTGCTTCCAGATTCCGAATACGACAAGGCGCGCGTTCAGATCGCGAAGTACGCCTTGCAGCTGCGCAACGCCGTGGATGCGTACAACAAGAAGAATAAGATTCAGTAGGGGATGAGGGCCATCCAAAAAAATCCCCGCTGGGTTTCCAGCGGGGATTTTTTGCGTGGCGTCTTTTACGAAGGCAGCGCCGTCTGCCGAAGCAGGTCGCGGAACTGCATGCGCATCTGGTCTTTGGCGCTGTTCTGATGGATTTCGTACGTCAGCTGGACCTGCCGGTTCGACTCGTTGACGACGGCCTGCAAGAACTTTAAATATGCGGGTAGCTCGCCGTTATATCTGGGCAGATAGCTGATCCAGATCCGGTCACCTTCGATATGGCTGGGGGGCTTGATGTCGTGGTGAAGCGCGAGATAGGCTGCCGTGAAGGAGGCGATCCACTCCTCAGGCGGTGTCTGAGACAGCATGATGGAGAAGTCGATGGCTTCCGGGGTTTCTTCGTCTTGAATCAAATCGTCGGAATCGATGCGCGTCATCGAAATCGGCTGCGGTGCTTCGTTCATAAATTTCTACTCCTCGATCAGTATGGCGCGGCAGGGGCTGCCTTCGATATCGGCGATCTTTGGCGGAAGGGCGGCCAGCAGATACCGGCCGGGAACGATCTCGTCCAGCGACAATGTCTCTAAAATGACCACGCCCGCGCCCAGAAGCGTCTGATGCACCTTGGTGTTCTTCTCTCCGTATACGCCGACGGACAGGTAATCCACTCCCACCAATTTGACGCCGTGCGCGACGAGCCATTCGGCGGCTTCCTGACCAACTCCGGTGTAATCGGCGTGGAACTTCGTGTCGTGTACAAGCTGTCGCTGCGTGTTGTCCGTCTTGAAGATTACCCGGACGATATCCTCGCCGATTCCAGCGGTGTCCAGATCTTCTGACGTAATTTCCTGCGTCCCCAAAATCTCCACGACCTGAGCCGGTCCCACCAGCGTGTTGAGGTCCAGGCCGGCGATATCGCCCCCGTTCGCCACAAAGTGCAGCGGCGCATCCACATGCGTGCCCGTATGCGCGCCCACCGTCCACATCGACACGTTGCAGTCGCTTCCCGGTCCGATCCGGCAGGTCCACAGCGGCGAAAATCCCAGCTCGACTCCGTCCCAGGTGACGGTTTTGGGTGAAACGGCAAGGCTGATATCGTGAATGACCATGGGGAGGAGAAGTCCTATTCGTCCAAATCGAGGGAGAGGGTTTGCGGCGCGGGTGGGGGCGCGCCGGCGTCGCGCTGTTTGGCCATATCGACGTAGCCGTTCTCCAGGAACTCGACGCCTTCCTCCAAAAGAAGCCGATGCTGCTTCGCTTTCAGCTCCGGCGATCGGGCGCCGATACGCAGATACCCGTCCGCGCCCACCACGCGCTGCCAGGGGACGTCTGGGTCTTCGACATTGCCCATCGCCCAGCCGACTGTTCGCGCCGTGCTGCCGGCGATTTTGGCGACTTCGCCGTAGGAAAGAACCGAACCGCGCGGAATGGCGCGGACGACATCGTAGATTTTTTGGAACTCGGGTTCGATGTTATTCATCTCCTGGCCATTCGCCCTTTCGCTTCTACTTAAATCCTGGTCGCTCCCTCCGGGTGACCCACCCCGGCGCTTCGCGCCACCCCTCCCATGAAGCTGGGAAGGGTTGGAAGGAGACTATCGGACGAAAGCTGCCTGCGAAACCCATTCCTAATTACCCTTCCCAGTTCCATGGGAAGGGTGGCGCGAAGCGCCGGGGTGGGTCACCCGGAGGGAGCGGCCGGAGTAGGGATGAGGGCCTCAGTCTTACCCGTGCGAATCTTCCTCTTCCAGGAACCGTTCCGCCTCAATCGCCGCCATACATCCGGATCCGGCTGCGGTGACGGCTTGCTTGTAGATCGTGTCCTGAACGTCGCCTGCGGCGAAGACGCCGGGGACGCTGGTGAGAGGCCGGCCGCTTGTGGTGATGATGTAACCTTGCGGGTCCATCGTCAGCTTTCCTTCGAACAGCTTGGTGTTCGGATGGTGACCGATCGCAATGAACAGGCCGTCGGTCGCCAGAAAGGAATCCTCATCCGTTTTCAGGTTGTGGAGCGTAACGCCCGTCACTTTGCCTTCTTTGGGATCGTGGATCTCGGTGACAACGCTGTTCCAGGCAATCTCGATCTTCGGGTTATCCAGCGCGCGCTTCTGCATGATATGCGAGCCGCGCAGGGACTCGCGCCGGTGGATGAGGGTCACTTTGGAGGCCATGCGCGCCAGATAGTTTGCTTCCTCCAGCGCGGTGTCGCCGCCGCCGACCACGATCACTTCGCGGTTGCGGAAGAAAAAGCCGTCGCAGGTGGCGCAGGCGGAGACGCCCTTGCCGTAGAGCGCGGTTTCCGACGGCAGGCCCAGCCACTTTGCCGAGGCCCCCGTCGTCACAATTGCCGTCTTCGCGTAAACTTCCCGATCGCCGTCCGTTTTGATATGGAACGGGCGGTCCGTGAAGTCGACGTCCGTCACATTTTCCGTCCAGAACTCCGCGCCGACGCGGGCTGCCTGCTGGCGCATCTGGTCCATCAGCTCCGGTCCCATGATCCCGTGGGCGAAACCAGGAAAGTTTTCGACGTCCGATGTGATCATCAGTTGTCCGCCGGGCAAGTTCGGCGCGCCGCCTTCAATCACGAGCGGATTCAGGTTTGCTCGCGCCGCGTAAATCGCCGCCGTCAGTCCCGCTGGTCCGGAACCGATAATCACTACATTGCGCACGTCATGTTCGATACTGCTGGTCACCTCTGTACTCCTCTGCGCGAGCCGTCCGCGCCCCATCCATTCTAGCACATCGGCCTATAAAATCAAAACACCGCGCCGGGCCGTCAAAGTTCCCTTGACTTCGGGAAAGAGGTTATGCTAACGTGAGTGCGTGAAGAAACTTCAATGGATACGCATGGAGCGCCGCCTCCTGCTCGTGCTGCTGCTCACTTTGCTGCCTTGGCCGGCGGTCTGGCTTGGCCTTTACCGGTTCGATAACCTTGCGGTCACGTTCGCCCTCTATCATGGCCTGTGCCTGGCGCCGGCGATCTATTGGGGCCGCAAGCTCTGGCGCGATGCGCTCCGGTGGCCTTCGCCGCGCGAGTGGGCGGCGCTGGCGCTTGTGACGGCGATCACGATCCCCGCCTCTATCGCCGCGTATCATGCGATTGGAAGCCGCCTGTTCGACGCAAACGATGTATTGTCCGTCGTCACGCACCGTGGCTTTCGCACGCAGCTTCTCATTCCATTGGCGCTTTATTTTATTCCCGTCAACGCCACACTGGAAGAGCTGTTTTGGCGCGGGGTGGTGCTGAATGAGTTGCGCGGGATGGGAGACGCTGTTTGGACCTTCGGCGCGATCTGGACGGCGCTGGCGTTCGGCGGGTGGCACTATCTCGTTATCCGCCTGCTGCTGCGTCCCGGCTGGGCGGAGCTCACGGTGCTCGGCATCATGCTTTCCGGGTTGTTCTTTGCCTGGATCTATCGGCGGACACGTTCGATCATCGTGCCGATCCTCTGGCATGGTTTGGTGTTCGACATGGCGATCATCTTTGTTTTCGCCGCCGTGCTTCGCGGGTAATGATGGATCACTATGTGGCTTCCCTTGTTCGCGCTTTTCTTTTTACCGACCCCCGTAATCGCATTTCTCGCCGGCGTTGTGAAGATTGTCAAAGCTTTCAAAGAGCGTCGCGCGAGCGCGGACGAGCTCTTCGGCCTAGCGCTTGTTGTGCTGTCGCTTACGGGGCGCTGGTGGCTGCGGTACTTGCGTCCGATGAGCGAGGATGAACCGAAGACCATTGCGCCGGAGCGCCGGGGCGTGACGCTCGGCGCGGGCGGCGTGGCGCTGGCGTGGGAAGAGTGTGGTCCGGCGGACGCGCCCGCCATTCTTCTTTGTCACGGCTGGTCGCTGACACAGGAGATTTGGTACTATCAGAAAAAGGCGCTCAGTAAAAACTATCGGGTGATCGCCTGGGACATGCGCGCCAACGGTCGTTCGGCGGAACCCATCAATGACGATTATTCCGTGGACACTTTGCTGTTCGACATGGCGGCTATATTCGACGCGAGCGGCGCGGGGCGGCATCCGGACGGCTGCCTTCTCGTCGGCCATTCGCTGGGCGCCATGCTGCTGCCGCTCTTCGCGGAGCGCTTCCCAGAACAGATGCGCCATGTCCGGGGCCTCGCGATGCTGGCGGGAACCGACCGGCCATTATTGGAAACGATGCGTGGCCGCCGCTGGCTCGCTCCCACGCGAAAAATTCTTTGGGAGCCTCTGGGGAAGATCCTCGCCAAATGGCCGACGCTGTTCGAAATCGGCGCTCGTGGCATTTGGCAGACCGGTTGTCTGCATATGGCGCTGATGTACGGCCTGCACTGCGGCCGCGAAAGCCGAGGGCAGAACGATTTCGTCGCGGAGCGCTGCGCCCGCTTCTCCATGGGCGCCACGGGCCTTGGCGCAATCGCCTGCTTCGGGTTTGACGCCCGCGAAGCCCTGCCCCTAATCTCAGTCCCCGTGCTGCTCATGACGGGCGATTTGGATGTCAACATGCCGATAGAAATCCAGCGGGAGATGGCGGCGCGCATTCCCGACGCTGAGTTAGTCATCCACAAAAACTGCGGCCATTTGAATCTGTTGGAATGTTACGATGAGGTGAATGAGAATTTGGAGCGGTTTGCAGCTCGGTGCTTTGAAGGGTAAGACGCCCCCCCCGCCCCTCAATCGGGCCGGGGCGTCTTCTCACAGCCCATGAATCCCCCGGAGCTTCACCCACAATCGTTCCAGCGTCTCCGCCGAATCCGCGCCGCCTGGCGGCGTTCCGATCGTATCGTCTAATGGCGGCTGGCCCAGCCATGACGATAGTGTTTGCTGTACGCCGAGCGCCAGCGATTCTAGATCATATCCGCCTTCCAAAATCCCGACTAAGCGTCTAGGACAGTGCTTGTCCGATATCTCCCGCAATCGGTCCGACAGCGCGTAAAAGCCGGTGGTCGTCATACGCTCGTCGATCCCCTGAACGTACTTGCTGTTGCGCCAGTGAGCGTCGTAACCGGCGGAAGCGATGACAAGCTGTGGGTGAAATCGATCGGCGATGGGCATGAGGATTTCGTCAAACGCCGCGAGAAAGCCGTCGTCGCCGACGTGGGCCGGGAGCGGGACGTTGACATTGAAACCGACGCCATTGCCCTCACCGACATCCAGCGCTCCGCCCGTGTGCGGATAGGCGGGACTTTGGTGCGTGGAGAAGTACAGAACGCGCGCGTCGTTGTAAAAGGCGTCCTGAGTTCCGTTGCCGTGGTGGACGTCGAAGTCCACGATGAGGACGCGCTCCAGGTGATGGGCGGCCACGGCGTGCGCGGCGGCGATGGCCGCGTTATTGAACAGACAGAAGCCCATGGGACCGAGCGGCGTCGCGTGGTGACCGGGAGGGCGGACAACGGCGAAGGCGCGACTGAACTCTCCGTGCAGAACGGCGTCCACGGCCCCAATCGCGGCTCCGGCGGCAGTCAGGGCCGCCAGCCAGGAACGCGGGCAGACATAGGTGTCTCCGCCGTCCACAAAGCCGCCGCCCGACGCGCATGTTTCCTCAATCAGACGAAGATGCGCTTCGGTATGAACAAGACGAAGCTGTTCGCATGTCGCGGGGGTGACGGGCAGGTGGGCGACCTGATTCCAAATCGGACTGTTTTTCAGTCCGTCGATGACGGCCTGCACGCGCTCCGGACGCTCGGGGTGCCCGCGCGGCGTCACATGTTCCAGTAAGATGGGATCGTAGAGCAGGCCAAGGGTAGAGGACGGAACAGACATGAAGTTTCCTATCGGCGCAGCCAGGCTTCGAACTCGGCGAGCGGGCGGGTGTTGAATACGTTGTGGGGCGTCAGCCAGGCGCGGCGGGCCACGAGCACGCCGTAGCGCATCAGATCGTAATTTTCAATAGAGTGGGCGTCGGTGTTGATGAGGATCTTGACGCCTGCGGCGCCGGCCTGCCGCGCGTGGACATCGCTCATGTCGAGGCGCTCGGGCGCGGCGTTGATCTCCAGCGCCGTGTCCGTGCGCAGAGCGGCGGCGACCACGGCGTCAAAATCGAAGTCGAACGGATCACGTCGGTTGATGATGCGCCCGCTGGGGTGCGCGATCAGATCGACGTTCGGGTTCTCGATCGCCTTGATGATCCGTTTCGTCTGTGTATCTTTGTCTTGATTGTTGTGCATGTGGGCCGACGCGATCACGATGTCCAGTTCTTGGAGCAGATCGTCGTCGAAGTCCATGGTTCCATCGGCTTTGATATCCACTTCAGAGCCAGTGAAGATACGGATCCCGAGGCTGTCTTCCAGGGCGCGGATTTCGGCGATCTGCGCGCGCAGCCGGTCGGGCGTCAGGCCGTTGGCGATATAGAGACTTTGCGAATGGTCGGTGATCGCCATGTACTCGTAGCCGTGCGCCTTCGCGGCGACCGCCATTTGCTGGATCGTCACCTTGCCGTCGGACGCCGTCGTGTGCGCGTGGACATCGCCTCGGATGTCCGCCAGCGTCACGAGGGTAGGGAGCGTTCCCGCGAGCGCCGCTTCGATCTCGCCGCCGTTCTCACGGATCTCCATGGGAACTCGCTTCAGGAGGTCGGCGGAAACTTCTGTCTGGGCTCGGCGCGCTTCATTGTAAGCAGCCGAGCCGATGCGTTCGTCCAGCAGCTCCGCGAACTCGTCCGGCGCGGCGACAAATAAGTCCGCCTCCATGCCGCCGTGCAGAACGACGAGCGCCGAGCGCTCGTCCTGCGAGACGATGGAGCTGACTTGAGGCAGCTGCGTGAAGCCTTGCAGCGCTTCGGCGGGAGATGTCGCAGCGGCGGCCAGATTGATATTCGCCACGGTTTCCCGCCCACGCGCCACGCTTCCGGCGATATGTGCTTCGGAGACGCCTGGAAAATTTTGGATGGCTGAGATCAGAGATTCCGCCAACGGCAGCGCGTCCCCGATACGGATTCGCCCGCTGTAACGGCGATAGCGTTCGATGGATTGCAGGATCTTCTGGACGGTTTTCTCGCCCATACCCGGCAGTTCCGTCAGCTTGCCCGACTGCGCGGCGGTCTCCAGCGCGGCAATGCTTTCGATCTTCAGGCCTTCCCAGACCTGGCGCACCGTTTTCGCGCCCAGTCCCGGGATGGAAAGCATCTCCACAACACCGGCGGGGACTTTGTCTTTGATGCGCTCATAAAGAGCCGTGGTGCCGGTCGCGAGGATATCCTTGACTTTGGCCTGGATGGCCTCACCAAAGCCGGGGATGTCGTCCAGGCGGCCGGCTGCGGCGACCTGGGCGATCGGTTCGGGCAGCGTATTCAGGGTTTCGACGGCGTTGCGGTAAGCGCGTATCTTGAATGCATTCTCGCCCTGGATCTCCATAATCCCGGCGATCCGTTCAAAAACCCGCGCAACTTCTCCATTGGTCAGCGTTCCAGATTCACTCATGCGGCGATTGTACCCAATCGGAGAACGGCATAATTACCATAATTGTTAGATGATTGTAATACCATGTCTTGACGTTCCTTTGCTATTGGTGTTATGATAGCATAGATTTGCTCTGCTATTCTTCGCTATGCGATC
>NZ_JBDSQY010000174.1:0-8018 GCF_039929585.1 Capsulimonas sp. | reverse complement strand
GTCCTGCTCGTTCTTGTACTCCTGGGTGGCGAGCAGCACCTCCGCCGGCGGTTGCAGTCCGGATCGCCTCCATTCCAGACAGCCGGCGATCAGCCAGTTGAGGATCCCGGGCGTTTCATCGTACAGTTTCTCGAACAGGCGCTTGTCCTTCTGGTCCTCGCTGATCTCCGCCGTGAACGGAACGACGAGCACGCGCCGCCAGATGCCTTTGTCGTCGCCGGTGATCCGGGGCTTGTAGTTGCCGAACATCCACAGTTTCGCCACGGGTTTGAAGTTGACGTTCCCGGTATAGAGCGCGCGCGCGCTGACGGTGTCGCCGCCGGACAGATCCTTGATCAGAGCTTCGTTGAGACGGTCCCCCTGCTGCACCTCGGCGACGCTGACAAAGCGTTTACCGATCAGGTCCATGAGCTCGGGGGAGGCTGCTCCCGCGTTCTTGCCGTGGCTGTTGAGCATGAACGTCTCGCGCTGGCTCTTGACGCCGTAGTCGCCGAGGATGCGCTTCAGGATCTCAATAAAGACGCTCTTGCCGTTCCCGCCTGGTCCGTACACGTAGGCGACGACGTGCTCCTCGACGCTGCCCGTCAGTGTGTAGCCGCTGAGCCGCTGGATGAACGTTCGGACGGCCTCCACCGGCTGCCAGATGTCCATGGCCTGGGTAAAGACGGGCGCGGCGGCGTCCGCGTCGAAGTCCACCGGAGCCAGGCGCGTGATCAGATCCTCGCGCTGGTGTGGATCCAGCTCCCCGCTCTTGAGGTTCAGGGTCCCGTTCGACACATTCAATTTCCATTGATCTTGGTCCCAGTCGGAATGGGTCACCGCGACCTCGGCGTCGGAGGAGGCCAGCTTGATCATGGCCATGAGGCGCGTGGCGTCCAGGCTCTTCTTGGCGTGCTTCGCCAGCTCAATGCGCTGGATGTCATCGGGGCAGTCGGCGGCTTCCCGGAAGATGTTGCGCGCCGTCAGTTTCGCCAGCTCCTGGGTGGCGTTCGTCTGATCGAGCGCCCAGCGCCGGCCGTCCCACACATACCACTTCCCGCAGCTATGATCGAACCGGATGTTCTCCTTGTGCTGGGAGACAAATCGCCGCGCGTTTGCAGTGTCAGTGGCGAAGTAAGCGGAGGGCGGGCGCTTCGGCTCGTCTGGCTCCCCCGGCGGCGGAGCGTCTTCGTCCAGGCGGTCCGCGGCGGCGGCGGGAGGCGGCGGCGGCGCGGGATCCGCGTCCTTCGATGTGGGCGGTTCCCGGCGCGGCGGACGCTGCTCGCCGAAGCCCTCGCGCCCCAGCTGTCCCGCCGCTTTTCGGAAGTCGCCGTCATGCTTCAGCGCGGCGTACACTCCGAACGGCGTGTACGACCTTTGCATCTCGAACGGCGAGGCGTTGCTGGAGAAGGCGAAGAACAGGCCGCTCCCCGCATAGTTCGTCGTCGCGCTGATGTGCCGCCCCTGCTTGCCCGGGCGACACCAGAGCGTTTTGTCGCCGTGATGCCCCACCCGTCGCCAGCCGATCTCTTCCAGCAGCTGCTCGTAGTCGCCGCGGTTGTTGTAGTCTTCGCCAGGGCGCAGGCCGGAGCCGTCCACGCGCGGCGCCGTGCGGCCGACCACGCGCTCAGGCTCCACGTACATGTTATAGAGCTGAGCCATGCGGTGGTAGGCTGTCCGTAGCTCCGCAGTGATCGCCGGGATCCGCGTGAGATCACCGCGCACCAGCACGTAGGGCGCATCGCCTGGATGGCACTCCGCAGGCGTCGGCGGGGCAAGAACATAGCCGCCTTCGCCGCGCGTCTCGATGCGCGTTTTTATCTGGTGAGGGACGCCGTCAATCACCTTCAAGCCTTTGGCTTTCGAGCCAGGCGCGGCGACCAGGTTCATCGCCAGTTTGACGTTTCCCGCGACCGGAGTTTCGCATCGGTAATAGAGGTGACGCCCGCCCCTCGGCGTGATCGCCAATGGTAAAGTCTCAATGGCCTCGCCGAGATCGTGATCAAGACAGGTCTGCACCCACTCATCATAGAGGCCGACTTCGTCAAAATCGAGGATTTCCAGGTGACCGGAAACGATCCCGCCGATGATCCCCAGGCCGCGTACGATCTGGCCTGCGCCGGAGGGGGCGAACCAGTGGAGCAGTTCATCCTCGGTCGCGTAGTGGCTTTGGTAGGGCTTCCACACCGCCTTCTCCCGCTTCTCCGACTCATCATACTCGCGCGGGAGGACGCGCCAGTCCGGGCCTTTCGTGCGCTTCGCCGGGTCAGGGTCTCCGTAGATCGGAAGCACTGAGACGCCGGCGGCGATATAGCTCCGCGCGGCGTCCAGTAGTTGTATTTCTTGAGTTGTCGGGCCAATCTCAGGCATTCATTTCTCCGTCAGCGGACTGAGTGACCGGGTGTTTCGACTTCGTTGTCGAAGGGGATGGGAACAACGTCCAGGAACTCGCGCCAGGCGTCACCGCCGTGCAGGTAGTGAGCGTAGCCCCGCGCCTCCAGGGGCGAGCTGAAGCGCAAGGGAACGTGGGTTTTTTCGTGACGGTCCAGCACGTGGATGAACACGCCGCCGGAAATCTCCTGGAGGCCGTAGTCGATTTCCGGCTCGATCGGCGACAAGTCTACAGATTGCACATGCCGCTCCCTTCCGCCGCAAGAACCGCCGCCATCACCGCCGCGTCTTCCCGTGCGCAGATCCCGCACAGATCGCCGGCCTCTTTGGGATGACAGCCGCAGTCGGTGCAGAGCTCGACCAGATTGGAAGGCAGAGGAGACGGACCAGGCTCGCGGAACGCGAGCCTGGTGGACTCGACGTCGATCAGCACGGCCGGCGGCTCACCAGGGATGCAGCCGGTACACAGATCATCCTCTGCCCAGGCGCAGGACGGATCGCAGCCGGCCTCGTCCGTGCAGCCACACACGCGGCATGTCGTGACTTCCGGGCCGCAGTTTGCGCAATAGAATGCGCCCTGGGGTGTCTTCATTTCGCCGATGTCGCTCAACGAAACGCCGTTCTCAAGCACGGTCCAGACACGTCCATCGCGAAACGGGACGACCTCCATGCAGCCGAGACATTCATCGGGCGGAACGAGCTTCGTCCAGCCATCGGCCGGCGCTTCCTCCGCAGGCGTTTCGGGCTCCGCTGTCATCGGAGCCATCAACAGTTCAATCATGCTCTTCCCGGGCGTTTGGTAGCGGTTGCCGATCGCTTGAATGTACTCCGTGGCTTCGCTGCTGATCGCGAAGTCGAGCGCAATACGAGTTAAGGCGCTGGCGTCCAACTTTGCCAGCTCCGCCAGGCCAACCTTCCTATCGTATTGGCCCATGACTTTACTGACGTCCAGGGAGACGCCGGCGCGCTTCGCACAGGCTTTCAAATTCTCCGCCCCTGCATTGCCGCGCCAGTTCTTAATCGCCAGCCAAGTCAGGATAGCCGCGCCGCGACCGTCGAAAGAACGAGATCCGTGCTTGCTAATGATCGCCCGAATGAAGTCGATATCGGGTGTCATTTGGTCCAGCGCGTTCTTTCGCTGCGTCTCCACTTCTTTGACGTGAAGCTCGGCGAAGCGTTTGGGATCGAGACAGATCGGCTTCACGGCGCCGGAATAGTCCAGACCTTCAGAGCGGCAAGGACAGGCTCCCTTTGATCCGCATTTCGCGGAACAGGACGCCGGGATGCACTCGTCCTGCTTATCGATCTCCTTGACCTCGCCATGCTTGTAGGTGCTGATCTTGCGCAGTTTTGGCCCGTCCTTTGGCCTCGTTGCCTCCGCCGCCTTTTTCTCGGCGTTGATCACTGCTTTCGCCGCTTTGTTCAGCTCTTTGTAGTGATCGGGCTTCAGGCAGAAATTGTAATATGACGGGTTATGATAGGCGCCGAAGGGGCAATCCTTACAGATCTTCTTCCAGTCGAACTTAGTGCCCAGGCCGTCAAGGTCGACGACAACGCCGGACTTCTTCACCTCTTCACGATGCGCCCAGTCCAGGCCGGAAAGCCCCTTCTCCAACGCATTGGTCTTGATGTCGTATCGAACCACAACGCCGGCAATCATGGACGCGACTTCCGGGAAATCCGCGTAACGGATCAGCGCCTTTCCATGGGAAACCGTCAGTGTCTTCGACTGGATCAGCGCCTGGACGTCCGCCGGCAAGCGCAGCAGGCTAATCAAGCTGCTGACCTGTTCCTGGGAGGCGTTGACGCCGGCCGCGATCTCCCCCTGCGTCATGCCGACATCCGCAGACAGGCGCTTGTAGCCACGCGCAATCTCCATCGGGTTCAGGTCCCGGCGCTTCACGTTCTCGATGATCGCCAGGCGAAGATGAGTGTTGTCGTCGAGGCCTTCGCGCACGATCGATGGGATCTCTTGCAGACCAGCCAGGCCGGCTGCGCGCCAGCGCCTTTCCCCCATCACGATCTCATACTCGCACGTCTGGTATTGATCGACGCGCGCCTCGGCGGCTTCCTTGCCGATTACGTCCTCGATCCAGGTCATCGTAGCGGTGACGTACACGCGGTAAAGCTCCCGCTTATCGTCTGCCGGCGCGATCGCGCACATGTGGGGTTCGGGTGTCCGCCGGCGCACCATGATCGGCTGGAGGATGCCATCTTCCTTGATACTGTCGGCGAGATCCTGGAGGCCGGCGGCGTCGAACTCCTCGCGAGGGTTGAGACGGCTGCCCATGATCGACAGACGCGGGAGCATCACGATCTGCGGCGTTGCCGTCGCCGGCGTCGCGCTATCCCGCGCGGAATAATCTTCGGTTTTTACTGATTTGGGCACTCAACGACCTCCCCTCTTTGTCGATCGGAACAATCTCGATATGCGTTTCCCAGGCGTCTCCCAGCAGGTCCTGGATCCAGTGCTTGGCTTCGCCCCGCGCCATGAACATGGGAACCTTCGGCTTGGGAAGGCTGCCGGCATCTTCAGTGAATTCCCCGTTGTGGGTGATCAGATTCCGGCTGGCCATGTGACGCAGCGCATAGCGGCCCGTTCCTGGGAACGTGAGCGGCTGCGGCGTCTCCATTTGCTGGCGCAGCGCCGGCGATGTCATCGCGTGTGTCGCGGTGTTCAAGAGGCGTCCTCCTCGTTTAGATCGTCCAGCGCGTTCTGGATGCCCCACGCGTAATCGCTGAATTGGTCAATGGCGGCAAAGATGGACAGCATCGCCATCATGGACAGGGCGATCCCGCCGGCGCGCGCCCAGCCGGTCGGCAGGAACGAGAGCACGACGGTGGTCAGGATGCACGTCGCGGCGACCCAGCCCCACGCTTTCGCATTGTCGAGATGGCGCGGGCTGATCGTCTGGTCAACGTTGTCGATCGTGATGACGGTCAAATGGTTCATGTTGTGATTAACGGCCATTGGTTTTGCCTTTCTGGTGATCAAGACAGAACTCGCCGCCAGTATTGCGGATGGAGAGCGTCGATTGTCCAGAGGTCAATGCCTTCTGACAATCCTGGCATTTCAGCCTTGGCGCACCTCCGTTTTGCTGAGCAGGAGGGCCTTGCCGAGGCGAATCGTTCTGATGTCCATCGCTCTGTGCGCCACGATTTGCCTTTGCCATTTCCTCGCGGCTCGGGCGCTTATCGCCGCTGTAAGTGCAGTTCGCAAGTGCGCGACCGACAGCGCTCGTGTCGCAGTTCTCCACCCAGCAATTGCTATTGGGGCCGTTCCCGCCCTGGCTCTCCTGTGCGTAGCCAACGCCTGCGGGCATTGGGTCAGACTTGTCGAACCAGATGGAGGCTTTGATGATCACGTTTTTGTGATCATCGCTGACGCGATAGATGTCAGTGATCACGGCGCCCAGGGGATGATCACCCCAAAAACGCTTTAATCTCTGCTCAACCGTCTCGTAATCGTTGAGGTTAAAATTGGCCATCTACTTGCCCTCCACTAGTGCGATGACGCTATTGGCGTTGGCGATCACGGTATCGCGCTTGCTCGGGCTGGGACTGCCCCACACTCTCACGAATTGCACCAGGTCCAGGAGATCCCGTAACGCGTCCAACAATTCAGGCGCCGCCGCGATCAGACGCGAGTCGGGATGCGAAGGGTCGAAGGGGATCATGAGGCTGCGTCCCTCGGTCACGCGATTGCGGAAGGCGACGTCGCGCTGTCCTTTGCGGACGGCGTCAAGCACTGTCTTGCTTCCACTGTGTGCTGTTGCCAAGTGGGGCTCGTTGCCGAAGTTCACCCAGCACCAGGGGCCAGGCGTGTGACGCGGCGAATGTGCTTCTGTCTCGACCGCCGCTTGCTGCGCGGGCGTCCCCAGAGAGTCGCACGTGAAGCAGCAGTCGAATTCGTCCATAAGCCGCCCACAGGCCGGACAGTTGTTAGACAGTGCAACGCCGGCTCCGTTGACGTAAGGAAGATCAAATGTTTTGTCGAGATCGTCGTAGTTGCTCATTTCCAGTCACTCGCTCCTTCGATTTCGTCAACATCTTGACGAAGGCGTGTTTGGCGCTCGCGATCCGTTTCCTTGCGGTGGGTAACGCGCGTTCCGATCGTCTCGCCCTGGACGTAGAACATGCCGTTCCGCAACTCTCCCTGGACGGTATTGATGTCAAGGTATCCCAGGCTGTGTATGATAAGAGGCGTCCCCGGCGGGAACGAGTAGTAGGGTCGAGCTTCGTCTTTGGGCGGACGGGCGGACTTACACACAGGCGTTACCTCCGTTTGCATCGCTCGGCCATCAGTGAGCTGCTCGGCAAGCAGCCCCATGTGTTTGCACTGGCGCTGGCGGATCTTGTTGTCAGGGCAACTACAGGTGAACGGCTGACGGTTACGGACGATGACGGCATAACGCGCCGCGTCCAGATCGGAAGCGTCGTAATAATCGTAGACGTCGATCGACTGATTCGCGTACCGGGGTTTTCGATACAGGAAGGCGCCGGTTTCACGGATCGAGTCGACGCGCGCGGCGAGGTCCGGATCGGATAACTGGATGTGCGCCTGCTGATAGTTGTTGACAGGCGCGGTGCGTTCGGGGTAAGATATGTTCACGTTTTAAAAATCTCCGCTCAGATGGCCTGCCAGGGCATATCTGAGCTTTTTTTTGTCTATGCCCGTGCCGTTGGCGCGGCCGTGGCTGTCGTTTCTGTCTGCTTTGCTTCTTCCGCAAGGCGTCCCATCGCCCTCTTGGTTCCGAAAATAAATAGGTTTTCCGAATAGCCGGTTATCCGGCCCAGCTTCTCCACGAGCATCGGTCCCCCGCCCCCATGCCGCCAGATGCGGCGCAGATACGGCACGCTGATGCGCGCGGCTTTGGCGATCTTCACTTCGCCGGGTATCACCTCCCTTTTCTGTTTCGTCGCCATCAGAGCGCCATCTCCAGCGGTCCCTCTTGTCCGACCTCCGCCGGCCGCGCGTCCACCAGGTAGCGGGTCGTCTTCCACTTCTTGCCGCTATTCAGAAGCGCGAGCCTCATGGCGCGGTAAGTGGTTTGTCGCTTCCGTGCAATATCTTCGGGGGAGACCCCCGCCCGAAGCTCCCGGTCGATCTCGTCAATGTCAGCCTGTGTAAGCATCCGCTCCTCCGTACTGTTAACAATCTCTAACAACTCAATCTTACCACGGTTCCAAACCGTTGTCAACATATATTAACAACTTTATTTCAAACAGTTAGGCAACTTTTACAACAATCTTGTGTCACACTTTCCATGACAACATTTTTAGCATTGCAGCCGGGTAGAAATCGGGGAGTCAAGTTGGCCTCTTGGGATGACAAAGAGCGTGCAGGTTCGCGCCCGATTGATGGGCGTTTTCCTGCACTGGCGCATGAAATTCGGCGACTTCTAGGTTGGACTGGTGATGGAAGGCCCTTTCTTAGTTCCCGAATGGCGGCGGGAAAGACAGGCGTCAATCACGCAACTATTACCACCTTAGCACGAGGACACAGGGCTTCACCTGATTCCCTCGCTAAGGTAGCCTCGGGCCTCGGTGGCGAGTATTCGAGATTGCTGAGCTTGGCTGGCTACATAACGGTTGAAGAGATGGACCCTCTCTCGAAAATTGGGACGGATATCGACATATCCCCCTTG
>NZ_JBDSQY010000173.1:0-58007 GCF_039929585.1 Capsulimonas sp. | reverse complement strand
TCGACACCCTGACCATTGAAAGAATTTCTGTTCTTGTTCTGGAGAAGGATTCAATCGATACCGATAGCATTTCCGAATGATCATTGTCTACTATTATACATGGAATCGAACAAGGATTCAATTCAATATCGCGCCTTCGGCACGGCGCTGTCCATCTCCCCCATAAATGGGGAAGTCTTTCGCGCGATTTCGATAACACCGCGAGCGGCGGAGCATTCGCTTCGCCGCTCGGATATGGTTTTCGGGCTGAATATTATTTCAGACCCGAAATATCGTAAACATACGCGCGGGAGAAGCCGCCGCTGTTGTCCACGCTTTCGGCGATGTTGAGGGTTTTGCCGGGAGCGCCGTCCTTGGGAACGGGCAAGTAGAAGCGCGTGCGGACGGTTTCGCCGAACTCCGGGCTGTCGTCGGTGTTGTCGTCGTTTTTGACATGCCGCAGGGAGCCGTCAAACATGGTCTTATCGCCGTCGGAATCTTTGAGAAAGATCTTGAAGGCGTTGGCGGCCGAGATGTAGACGGGTTGGTAAGACTGGTTCTTGAGCGTCATCACGCCCACGAGCCATCGCTTGCCGTCCGGCGGATCGCTGTCGCCGATCTTGTCGCTGGAGAACGCGAGCGAATCCAGCGTGATGTCGAAGTAGCCGGCGGGGTAGGTCTGGCCGACGACGGCGGGAACGTTCGCGAGCGCCGTCGCGCCTTTGGGATCGGCCGGATCGGCGAAGGGGGCGGCAAGCGGCTTGACCGGGTTTTGGGCGGTTCCCAGCGAATAGCGGGTGACTTCCTCGCTCGTACCCTCCCGGCCCTTACTCATGATCAGCTTCGGGATCGGCCCATCGGCCGGCACGATGCAGGCGGTCGTCAGATCGTCGATCCCCTGGCCTGGTTTGAGCGTGACCACGAGACATTCCTTGTCGCCGTCGTGGATGATGTATTGATTGGCGTCGCGTGTCTTTCCGTCCATGCCGACGGTTTGGAAGTCGACGAATTGCTTGCTCAGATAAAGATCGTCCTTACGCGGGTTCTTCGCGCGGAAGTGCAGGACAAGCAGCTTTTCGTCCGATTTGGGAACGATCGCGCCGCTGGAGCTCAAATTGATTCGGGCGAGGCTGTACTCGGCGCTCAAAAGCGTGAAATTCGGCCCGTCCTTCAGCGTATACGTCTCACCGAAGACGCCTTCGCCTCCGGCCATCTGGTGTGTTCCCCGCGTCCCAACCACGGGCTTCTTCACGGGATGTTTCTTGGGAGCGGCGGCGTGCGCCGTGGGGATCAACGCGCCGGTCAGCAGTGTTCCGGCGACAACAAGAGCAGCAGTTTTCATTAGGTTTCCGTTCCAGAACTGTAATAGGGATATGTTTCGCCAGCATGATGTGAAATCCTGCTTGCCTGGTGAGACGGCCTTGCATGCCTCACAAACTCTGAAGAATTTTCCACGGGTTTTGTTCCCATACGCAAGCAATCATTGAGGAAGCTATCGCCCCCTTGACAATTTCACCCCGCGCCGGGTATCTTAAACGCACAATGTCTTTTCTAGCAGCAAACAACCTGTCGCTGCGTCGTCGCGTTCGTGTTTTGGGAAATGCGTCCGCGACACGCTAAGCGTGGAGAAGGCTCGAGTTGATCGAGCCGCGGGCCATTTCCCTTTCCCCTTCGGGGAGCATGGGAATTCGATGGCGCGCGGCTTTTTGCTTTTGGGGAAACGCCGCGCGCCGGTCTTAATGAGTTAAGACGGCGCGCGGCGTTTCTTTTTTTGATATGGGGCAAAACTAATGACGGATCGATTGCGGGTCGGAATTGTGGGAGTATCGGGGTACGGCGGGGGGGAGTTGGCGAGGCTGCTGGCGGGCCATCCGAATGTGGAGCTGACGTATGTGACGTCGGGGACCTATGCAGGTAAACCGCTGTCGGCGGCCCTGCCGGGCGTGGCGAAGCGCATTGATTTGGTCTGCGAGAAGTTCGACGCGCAGACGGCGATTGACCGATGCGATGTCGTTTTTCTCGCCGGAGAGGCGGGGCTGGCGATGGAGCATGCGCCGGCGCTGATCGAGGCGGGCAAGCCGGTGATCGATCTCAGTGCGGATTTCCGGCTGAAGAACCCCGCGCACTACGCGCAGTGGTACAAGTCGGAGCATAAGGCTCAAGATTGGATCGAGCGGGCGACGTACGGCCTTCCTGAACTCAACAAAGAAGCGATCAAATCGTCCAAGCTGATCGCGAACCCCGGCTGCTACCCGACTTCGGCGGCGCTGGCCCTCGCCCCATTATTGGCGGCGGACCTGATCGACCGCAAGTCTATTATTATCGATAGCCACAGCGGCGTTTCCGGCGCGGGCCGATCGAAGTTCGGTCTGGACTTCCACTTCAGCGAAGTCAACGAAAGTATCAAGCCCTACGGCGTTGCAGGTGTCCATCGCCATGTGCCGGAGATCGAGCAGTCACTCTCGCAGATCGCCGGAGAGCCGATTTTGATCACATTCACGCCGCACCTGTCGCCAATCACGCGGGGCATTCTGACCACGGCTTACGCCAATCTCAAGGCCGACGCGGGCGATCTTCAGGCCCTCTTTAACACTTACTACGCGGACGAACCATTCGTCGTGATCTTAGACGCGGGCCAGTTTCCGGCGACGAAGCATACGCAAGGCACGAACTACTGCCATATCGGCCTCGCCGTGGATACGCGCACCAACCGCGTGATTGTGATTTCGGCAATCGATAACCTTGTCAAAGGCGCGGCGGGGCAGGCGATCCAGAACATGAACCTCGCGTGTGGGTTCGACGAAACGGCGGGCCTGACCATGGCCGCCATGTGGCCGTAAAGGGGACGGATATGGACCTTATACGACTGGCCACCCCGGACGACGCGGAAGATATCCTGCGAATCTATGGCCCGATCTGTGCGGAATCGGCGATCACATTCGATGTGACGCCGCCGCCGGTCGATGTTTTGCGCGACGATATCGCCCGTGTGACGCGTGAGTTTCCGTGGCTGATCTTCGAGCGTGACGGCGTGGTCGCCGGTTATGCGTACGCCAGCCGTCACCGCGATCGTTTGGCGTACCAATGGGCGGTGACGATCTCGATCTACCTCGACCCGGCGCACCACCGTCAGGGGATTGGCCGCAGGCTCTACAAGGCGTTGTTCTCACTGCTGGAGCTGCAGGGATTTTACACGGCCTATGCGGGAATCACGATGCCCAACGATCCGAGTGTCGGCCTGCACGAGAGCTTCGGCTTCAAGCTCATTGGCTTCTACACCGATGTCGGCTTCAAACTGGGGAAGTGGCTCGATGTCGGATGGTGGGGACTTGCGCTCCGTCCGCCCAGCGAAGAGCCGGTCCCACCGGCGCCTTTGCAGGAATTGATCGGAACGCCGGCCTTCGACGCCGCATTGGAATGTGTGTAAGAAAGCTGTGAAAGCTTTCGGATCTGAATTGACTTTTTGTCGGATTTTGGAGTGAGTGTAATGGACATTATTCCGGGCGGCATTGTCGCCCCTCAAGGTTTCAAGACCGCCGGGGTCTACTGCGGCATCAAGCGAAAGCGCAATGATCTGGCGCTGATCGTCTCGGATGTCGATGCGGCGGCCGCAGGGGTCTTCACCACGAATATCGTGAAGGCCCCATGCGTGGTAAGCAATCAGGCGTATCTGGAAGAGGGGATCGCTCGCGCCATCGTCGTCAACAGCGGCAACGCGAACGCCTGCAACGGCGAGCAGGGCTTTACCGACGCCGTGGCGATGGTCCAGCAGGCGGCCGACGCTCTGGGGATCCCACAGCGCCGGGTGCTGAGCGCCAGCACCGGAGTCATCGGCCACAAGCTGCCGATGGAGAAGATCATCGCCGGCATTGTGAACGCCGCTGGAAAGCTGCACGGGGAAGAGTGCGATGACACCGCTCAGGCGATCATGACCACCGACACCTTTCCGAAGCAGGTCGCGGTCGAGTTCACTCTTGATGGCAAAACCGTGCGCCTCGGCGCCATCGGCAAGGGATCGGGCATGATCGCGCCGAACATGGCGACGATGCTTGGCTTCATCACCACCGACGCCGCCATCGAGCAGCCCGTGCTTCAGGAAATGCTGCGGCGAGTGGCCTGGTACACCTTCAACTCCATCACCGTGGACGGCGACACCAGCACCAACGATATGACGCTCGTCTTGGCGAATGGCCTCGCCGGCAACAAGATCATCGACAGCCTGGAAAGCGCCGATGGCCGGGAGTTCGAGAAAGCTCTGTTCAGCGTCTGCCTGCACCTCGCCAAAGAAATCGCCCGCGACGGCGAAGGCGCCACAAAGCTCGTCGAAGTGACCGTGCAGAATGTCGCCGTCCCCGAGCATATCGCGAGCGCCTTCGCCAGCAACGGCCGCGAGATCAGCCCCGAGCACCGCGCCGGCTTCCCGCGCTCCGTCGCGAAGACCATCGCCAACTCGCCCCTGGTCAAGACGGCCCTCTTCGGCAACGACCCGAACTGGGGCCGGATCCTCGCCGCCGCCGGCCGCGCCGGCGTCGTCTTCGATCCGGACAAAGTCGAGATCGCCCTCGCCGGAACCACAGTTTACCGCGACGGCATGCCGACGGATTTCAACGGCTACGTGGTTTCCGAAGCGATGAAAGCAAAGGAAGTCCAAATTCTGGTAGACTTTCACCAGCCCGGCGGCGAAACCGCCACCGTCTGGACCTGCGATTTCAGCTACGACTACGTGAAGATCAATGCAGAGTATCATACTTAGTGAAAAATTAGGACTCGTCGCTTCTATTTTCGCCACTAAATCGGCTCAAGGAGGTTGTCATGACCGTTGTGATTGTTGAACCAACATATCCCGACCGCCGCGAGGCGCCAAAGGAGAAAATGAGCTATGACGAGTTCCTGGCTTGGTCGGATGATAAAACGTTTGCGGAATGGGTGGATGGAGATGTACACATCATGAGTCCGGTGAGCCGCCCCCATCAGGAGATTTCGCTGTTCCTTAGTCGGCTCTTGGCGGAATTCACGGAAGCTAACGATATAGGGCAGATCTTCACAGCTCCTTTTCAAATGCGTCTGACAACTGTTGCTCGTGGTCGCGAGCCAGATTTATTGTTTGTTGCTAAAGAAAATGAAGTGCGTATTCAAAATACTTATCTGAATGGCCCTGCCGATTTGGCGATAGAAATCATTTCACCCGAAAGTATCATGCGCGATCGTGGTGAGAAATACGCAGAGTACGAATCTGAAGGCGTTCGTGAATATTGGCTGATTGATCCCGCCACGGACCGCGCTGATTTTTTTGTGTTAAGCGAAGACCATCGCTACGAACGTGTTCGGCCGGATGCGTCAGGAATCTATTCGAGCACAGTTCTTGATGGATTGTGGCTGGATATTAACTGGCTCTGGAGCCGTCCTCTGCCGAAACTTCGCGATGTGATCAAAGCGTGGGAACTGCGTTAATTTCAGAATTAGGAAAGCATAGCAAATGCCAAACCAACAACCGAACCAGGCCGCCGAAGTTTTGATTCAGGCGCTGCCATATATCAAGCAATATTCCGGCAAGACCATCGTCATTAAGTACGGCGGAAACGCCATGATCGATGAATCGCTGAAGGCCGCCGTGATGCAGGATATTATTCTGATGCGTTACGTCGGGATCAACGCCGTTCTAGTCCACGGCGGCGGACCGGAGATCAGCGACGCGATGCAGCGGATGGGCAAGGAGCCGGCGTTTGTCGGCGGACTGCGCGTCACGGACGCGGAGACGATGGAAATCGTCGAGATGGTGCTGACGGGGAAGACGAACAAGAATATCGTCGCACATCTCAACAAGCAGGGCGGGCAGGCCGTGGGGCTCAGCGGCAAGGACGGGAATTTGATCGTCGCCGAGCGCGAGACGACCAAGGGCGATATCGGGTTTGTCGGACGTGTTGTCAAAATTAATCCCGAATTGCTGCACACGCTGTCGGGGGCGGGATATATCCCCGTGATCTCCAGCGTGGCGATCGGGACCGAAGGCGAGAGCTACAACGTCAACGCGGATACCGTCGCGGGCGAGCTGGCGGCGGCGCTGTCGGCGAGCAAGCTGATCGTGATGACTGATGTCGAGGGCATCTATCAAGATTTCGCCGACAAAGACAGCCTGATCTCGCAGATGACCGCTAAAGACGCGCGTCAGCTCATCACCGACGGCGTGGTGGACAAGGGCATGATCCCCAAGATCGAATCCTGCGTTGTGGCGATCAATGGCGGCGTGGAAGCGGCGCATATCATTGATGGCCGCGTGCCGCACGCACTTTTGATTGAAGTCTTTACGGATCAGGGCATCGGGACGATGGTTCGAGGTTAAGATCGATGACACAATCGCTTTATACGATGGATGCGGAAACCGGGCGGATCGCGCCGGCGGTGGACGAAGCGCAGGCGCGCGCGTGGGACCATGACCACGTCATGACGACCTATGCGCGTCTTCCGGTGACTCTCGTGCGCGGCGAGGGCGCCAAGGTCTGGGACGCCAACGGCAAAGAGTATCTCGACTTTCTGGCCGGCATCGCGGTCAACGGGGTGGGGCACTGCCATCCGCGCGTCGTGCGCGCCATTCAGGAGCAGGCGGCGACGCTGATCCATGCGTCGAACCTGTATTTGACCGAACCGCAGGCGCGGCTGGCGGCCAAGTTAGTGTCGATCAGCGACTTCGAGCGTGTGTTTTTCTGCAACAGCGGCGCCGAAGCCAACGAGGCGGCGATTAAGATCGCCCGCAAGCATGGTAAGAAGAATGGTAGCGCGACGAAGTTTGGGATCGTGACGGCGAACCGATCATTCCATGGCCGGACGCTTGCGACCGTGACCGCCACCGCGCAGCCGAAGTACCAGACGCCGTTCGCGCCCGTTGTCCCAGGTTTCTCGTATGTGCCGTTCAACGACATCGAAGCGCTGCGCGCCGCTGTCAGCGACGATACGTGCGCGGTGATGCTGGAGCCGGTGCAGGGCGAGGGCGGGATCTATCCGGCGCATAAAGAGTTTTTGCGGGAAGCAAGGGAACTCTGCGACAAGTTCGGCGCGCTGTTGATCTTTGATGAGATCCAGACCGGCGTCGGCCGCAGCGGCAAGTGGTGGGCATATGAGCACTACGGAGTCATTCCCGACATTATGACGCTCGCGAAGGCGCTCGGCGGCGGCGTGCCGATCGGCGCATGTCTGGCGCGCGGCGAGGCGGCGACGACGCTCGTTCCTGGCGACCACGGCAGTACATTCGCCGGCAACCCGCTGGCGGCGCGCGCGGCGCTGGCCGTGCTGGAGGCCATCGAGGAAGAGCACCTGCTGGCGAACGCGCACGCAATGGGCGCATACTTCGTGCATCGACTGAACGAAGCGCCGCTGCGCGGTAAGATCAAGGAGATTCGAGCCCTCGGGCTTCTGATCGGTGTCGAATTAGTGGCGCCGGATGCGCGCCGGGTGCTGATGGAGGCGCTAGACCAGGGCTTAATCATCAACGCCGTGGGCGACCATATTCTGCGTCTGCTGCCGCCGCTGGTCATCACGAAAGAGGATGTCGATCGCGCGGTGGAAATCCTGTCGGCCATTATCTGAGATTTCGATCTGCAATTTTCATTCGCTCCGTAGTTCGCTGAGATTCGAGAAGGGAACGAAACAATGCCTGCCATGTGGGATAACCTGACGCTGAGCGCCGCCGGCGTGATCTACCGCGCCAAAGAAGAAGCACGTCGCTTTGGGCAGAACGAGGCGGACACCGAGCACTTATTGCTCGGTCTGCTTGCGCTGCGCACGAATGTCGCCTGCGCCATTATTACCCGTCTGGGCGTGGACCTGGATGTGCTGCAAGGCGACATCGAGACCGGCGCCGAGTCCGGCGAAGCCCTGCTTCCGGTTTGGAAGTTGGAGTTCAGCGAAGCCGCCCAAATGGCGCTAGCGCTGGCCGAACAGGAAGCGGGCGAGAACAACGCCGGCGAGATCGGCACGGAGCATATTTTACTGGGCCTGGTCCGCGAAGAAGAAGGCGCGGCGGGACGTCTGCTCGCGGAGCATGGCGTGACGATGGAGAAAGTTCGGGGAGAGATCGGGAAGTAGGGGCGTGAGTCCCTACTCCCCAGCCTTCGAGACCTATTCCCCCGCCGAAGTAAACTTCGGCCTCCCCTTTTCCCCCGCGAAGCGGCTTGCTGGGAAAAGGGGGAAACGCGCTAAAGCGCGGGGGAATAGGTCTCGAAGGCCTGGGCATCTTGGGGCGCAGCTTCTCCTAGAGAATTACAATGTCAAAACAACTCACTCTCAATGCGCGCATGGTGCTTTTCGCGGCGCAGCAGGAAGCGGCGCGGCGGTCGCATGCGGAAATCACGCCGGAGCATATCTATATCGCGCTGCTGGGGGAAACGGAAGGCGTCGCGGATTATATTCTAGCGCGCCTGGGCGTCAACGTCGAGGTGCTGGCCAGAACGGCGGGAGAGATGGCTGGCGCCGGGGATAGCGCCGAACAGGATCTGCCGCTGTCGCTGTCGTCGAGCCGCGAGCGCCCCCTCACGCCGGAAGCGGCGCGTGTGCTGGAGCTGGCGGAAGCGGCGGCGAAGACACTTTATGAGTCCTATATTGGCACCGAACATTTGCTGATTGCACTGACGCGGCAGGAAGAAAGCGCGATTTGCGAGGCGCTGACGAAGGCGGGCGCCGGCGAAGCGGCGCTGCTGGCGGAAATCTCGTTGCTGCAAAACGCGACGAATCCGATCGACTTGGAGACGAATACCGGCGGTGATTCTCCCATCATTCGTGTGGCGACCCAGATCCTTCAGGAGGCGCTCAAAGAGAATGTCGTTGAGGTGCACATCGAGCCGAGGGAAGGCGATGTGCGCGTGGCCCATCTCGTCTGGGGATCCTTCAGCGAAGCGACCACTGTGCCGAAGCACTTTCTACTGCCGCTTGTCGCGCGCTATCGAAGCATGATCAATGCGCCCGCCGCGCCCGGAACGGACGGTGCGATCACGGTGAGCTATGGCGGGCGCCTTTACGAATTGCTGCTTTCGGAGCGGTCCACGCCCTACGGCGAAGCCCTGGTGATGCGCGTCCTCCCGCGTCCGCTGGCGGAGACGTGTCCGGAAGCCGGTGACGGCGATCAGCCCAGCTTTGCTTCCAAATCCTCTCAGCGCATGGCGCCGCCCAATGGGATCTCGCCGATCGCCGATGTGCTCGGCCAGCACGCCCTGCGCGGCCGCGATATCATTGGAATCGAACAATTGACGCGCGCCGAGATCATGCTCATTCTTGACGTCGCCGCGCGCTTGAAAGCGAACAAGTACGACGCCACGCAGACCAAGTTCGCGCAGGGACAGACCCTCGCGCTGCTCTTTGAAAAGCCGTCGCTGCGCACGCGCGTGACATTTGAGGCGGGCATGACCCAGCTTGGCGGCCACGCCATCTATCTCGAAGGCCGTCTTGGCGTGCGGGAAACCGTTCCGGATGTCGCGCGCAACCTGGATCGGTGGATCGACGGCATCATGGCCCGAACCTTTGACCATCAAACGGTGCTGGAGCTGGCTGAGTATGCAAGCATTCCCGTGATCAATGGCCTGAGCGACCGCGAACATCCCTGCCAGGCGCTGGCCGATTTCCAGACTCTGGGCGAGCGCAAAGGGCGGCTGGCCGGCCTGAAGCTGACCTATGTTGGCGATGGCAACAACGTCGCGCACTCGCTGATGCTGCTGGCCGCCAAGGTTGGCGTGGACTTCACCATCGCCTGTCCTCTGGGCTATACGCCGGACGAAGAGCTGTGGAAGGTGGCGCAGGCGTGCGCCGCCGAGACTGGCGCTACCCTGACGATCACCGATGACGCCTTGGAAGGCGTCAAGGACGCCGACGCCATCTATACAGATGTCTGGACATCCATGGGCCAGGAAGAAGAGACGGCGGAGCGCCTGCAAATCTTCGCGCCGTTCCAGGTGAACGCGCAGCTCGTCAGTCTCGCCAAGCCCGACGCGCTGGTCATGCACTGCCTGCCCGCGCATCGCGGTGAGGAGATTACGGCGGACGTGCTGGAAAGCCCGCAGTCGGTGGTGTTCGATCAGGCCGAGAACCGCCTGCACGCGCAAAAAGCCGTCATGTCCCTGGTGCTCTAAGCGATGACGACCGAAGCGGCGGGGTTTCCGGCGACCTCATACTCGCCCGGCGTGGACGCCGCCGGGCCGGTGGGCGCCCCGCCGATTGTCTTTCTGCATGGCGCGAGCTACACGCGCAAAGCCTGGGGCATGCAGCTCCAGGCGCTTTCGGATGAGTTCCGCGTCTACGCTCTGGATTTGCCAGGCCATGGGGATTGCCCGAGCGCCGAATACGATTGGGACGCCTCACGAACTTACGTCACTGGTTTCCTGCGGGACATTGTCCAGCGCCGCGCCCTGCTCGTCGGCGTCTCGCTTGGCGGCTGTCTTGGAATGACGATTGCCGGTGACGATCCTCAGCGGATCGCGGGCCTGATCGTCTCGGGAAGCACTTTTGACGCGCGGGGCAAAGTCTGCGCGCTCGTCCTGCGCGGCGAAGCCTGGACGTTCCGCCACCATGAGCCGCAATTGACCCGCCGCTTTCAAGCCTGGGTGCGCGGCCGCCTGCCGTCCGAGTTCGCCGAACCGATCGTCTCGGCGGGATGCCACTGGGAATCGGCCGCCCGCGCGGTGTTATCGCTGACCGGCCGCGACTTCGCCACGTCTTTGGGCCGTTATGATGGTCCCACGCTGATCTTAAATGGATCTCGTGACTGGGTCCATCGCAGCGCCGAGGGCGTGTACGTTCGCGCCGCTCGAAATGCGCGCGCGGCGACGATTCCCGGCGGACACATCGCCAATCTGGATGCGCCCGAAGCGTTCACGGAGGCCGTGCGCGCTTTTGCGCGGCAATTATTTGTTCCATAAGCCACCCCTGAAAATATCAATTCGATAAAATAGTACACATAATAGGAAACAATTCATGACGGATAACGTAGTCAAGAACGCCCCGAAGCTTTGGGCCGGGCGCTTTAGTCAGGAAACCGATGCGCTGGTGCATCAGTTCAATGCGAGCCTGTCCTTCGATAAGCGTCTTTGGCCTTACGATATCGAGGGCAGTTTGGCGCATGTGAAAATGCTGGGGAAGTGCGGAATAATCCCCATAGAAGACGCTCAGACAATTGTCGAAGGATTGGAGACGCTGGCGGCGGATCTGGGAAGCGGCGCCGTCGTACTGGACCTGGGAGCGGAGGACGTTCACATGGCGGTCGAGTCGCTGCTCACGCAGCGGCTTGGGCCGGTGGCGGGGAAGCTCCATACCGCGCGTTCCCGCAACGATCAGATCGCCACGGATATCCGTCTCTATGTGAAGGATGCGCTCGCCGACCTGGACGAAAAAGCGGAGCGCGTGCAGAGCCGATTGGTCGAATTGGCGTCGCAGCATCTGGATACGCTGCTGCCAGGCGTGACGCATTTGCAGCACGCGCAGCCGGTGCGCCTGGCGCACCATCTGCTGGCTTATTTTTGGATGCTCTCTCGGGACCGGGAGAGGCTAGCCGATTCGCTCAAGCGGACGGACCGATTGCCGCTGGGCGCGGGAGCGCTTGCGGGAACGACTTTTCCCATCGATCGCCATTTTGTGGCGGAGGAGCTGGGCTTCTCCAGTGTGATCGAGAACAGCCTGGACGCGGTTTCGGATCGGGACTTCGCCATTGAAACCGTCAGCGCCGTTTCGATCCTCATGATGCATCTGTCGCGGCTCAGTGAAGAGCTGATCTTATGGAGCTCGCCGGAGTTCGGTTACGTGGAGATGGGAGACAACGTCACCACGGGCAGCAGCATCATGCCGCAGAAAAAGAATCCCGACGTAGCGGAGCTGCTGCGCGGCAAGACGGGCCGTGTTTACGGTGACCTGACCGCGCTGCTGACGATCATGAAGTCTCTCCCGCTGGCCTACAATAAGGACATGCAGGAGGACAAGGAGCCGCTGTTCGACGCGCTGGATACGGCGTCGATCTCGCTGGCCGTGCTCCATACGTTGCTGGGGAATATCACGTTCAAGACCGACCGCATGGCGGGCGCTCTGCGCGGCGATTTCTCCACCGCGACCGATTTGGCGGATTATCTGGTGCGTCAGGAATTGCCGTTCCGGCAGGCGCACGAAGTGGTGGGAAAGATCGTCGGACGCTGCGTGGCCGAGGGCCGCGCTCTTGAGGATCTCAGCGCCGCCGATCTCGTGGAAGCGTCGCCTCTGTTCCAGGGGGTGGATGCGGCCGCACTGATCAGTCCACGCGGCAGCGCCGACGCCCGCGTCGCTTACGGCGGCACGGGACGAGCTGCTGTCGAGGCGCAGCTCGTCCGCGCTCAATCTTGGCTGGAGGCCTTCGGGCCGGGGGCGTGATCCGAAATCGTTTCGGATCGACGCTCGCCGGTGTCGATCCGGAATGAAACCAATGCGCATCAATAAATTGTGGATCCTGCTGGCGCTGCTCGTCCTGGTCGTCGTGACCGGCGGCGCGCGCTCCCCCTTGATCTTTCTGCTTCACCTGCCGATCCTGATGGTCGCGATGCGCACCCGCGCTCGCCTTGGTCTCCTCGTGGGGCTTTTCGTCTCTGTCGTCTATCTCGCGGCCGCACATTTTCAGATCCCGCAAACTCAGAGGGCGGGAATGCTCGTCGCCGGCATGGCGCTCAGCTTCCCCGCAGTCGCGGTTTTCGCCGCCCTGCTGCACCGCCGGATGGAAGACCGCTATCTGCGGCTCAGCACTCGCTCGCGTGAAATGAAGACCCTGCTCGATATGTCCCAGATGATGGATGCGGCGTTCGATCTCGACATGACGCTAAACCTCATCCTGCTCAACGTCCAGGAAATCACCCGCTGCCAGGTCTGCGCCGTGTATCTCAAGGCCGATGGGGGCGACATCCTGGAGCTGCGCGCCGCGAGCGGTCCGAGCGACCGTGCGCCGCTGGCTCCATCGATCCGTCTCGCCGACGCCCGCGCCGAGCGCTGGGCGCTCGACGACAATGCGGCGCCGGGCGCGATTGCGCCTGCATTTTACGCTCCTCAGGCGATCCGCGTTTCCGACACTCCGCCGCCGCCTTTGTATACGCTCGATCAGCGTGCGCGTTCCTTCGCCTGCGTTCCCCTGACCTGTTTGGAAGGATTGCTCGGCATGCTTTATGTTGGGTATGACCTGCCGCAGGGAATGGATGGGGAAGGGCTGCGTCGCCTGGAGCAGCTCGTCGGCCGCGCGTCGTTCCCATTGCAGCGGGCTCTGCTTCAGCAAGGGTTCCAGTTCCTCGCCTTCCGCGACGCCAAGACGGGCCTCGACAACTATCGCCAGTTCGAGCAGAATCTGGTCAGTGAGATGAACCGCGCCGAACGGTACAACCACCGGCTGTCCGTGATCCTCCTGGACATCGACCATTTCAAGCACTTCAACGACACCTACGGCCATCCGGCGGGCGACGCCCTGCTGGCCCAGCTCGCCGTCGTCCTTCAGAACTGCTTGCGCGGCGCGGACCGCCCGGCGCGTTACGGCGGCGAGGAGTTCGTGGTGCTGTGCCCGGAAACGGGAAAAGAAGAAGCGAGATTGATCGCCGAGCGTATCCGCAAAAGCGTCGCCGAAACGCGCTTCACTCTGGTTCAGGAAGGCGAAGCCAAGGACGGGACCACGCAGGAAACGCAGTCCACCGTCCACGTCACCGTCAGCCTCGGTTTCGCGACATTCCCGCAGGACGCCCGTTCCTCCACGGACATCGTCAAGCGCGCCGACCTCGCCCTCTACGCCGCGAAGAACGCCGGCCGTAACGCCGTGCGCGGCCACGAAGACATCAGCTCCCGGCTGGCCGTGGGGTGATGTCTTTGTGATAGTTTACGATAGCGCCATGGATTTGAATGTCCATGGCGCTGTTTCCATTTCCGACATTAACGCTTTGCTTAGGGGTGATTTAGTGTCCTGTTACGTAGTCTCCAGAGAAATCACGCCATGCCGGGCAGCCCAGACCACGGCCTGGACGCGGTCGGAGACGCCGAGTTTGCCGATGATGTGCTCGACGTGGGTTTTGACCGTGCCTTCGGAAACAAAGAGAGTGTGGGCGATATCGCGGTTGTTCAGGCCGGTGGCGAGGAGCCGCAGGACTTCTAGTTCCCGCGTGCTGAGGGGCTTGATCAGGTCGGTGTCGCCGACGCCTTCAGGGTTGACCCCGCGCAGCATTCGGGTGAGGTCTTTCGCGCAGAGAAGAGCGTCGCCATTGGCCACCGTGCGCAGGGATTCTAAAAGCTCCTTGGAGCCCACGCCTTTGAGCAGATATCCCGAGGCGCCTCCGGCGACGGCGCGCGCCATGTAGGTGGGGTTGTCATAGGTGGTCAGCATGACCACGCTGATTTCGGGATGCTGGGACTTGATGGCCTGGAGCGTGTCCAATCCGTCGCCGCCCGCCATGCGGATATCGAGCAGGATCATGCGCGGCCGCATGGTTTCCAGCAGCGCCATCGCCTCCTTGCCTGATGCAGCTTCACCAATGACCTGAAATTCCGTGTCTTCCAATAGGCTCTTGACGCCATCGCGCCAAATTCCGTGGTCATCGACCAGAACGATCGGGACTGGCTCCGTTGTTTCTTCTTCTGTCATAGTGGTTATTCTTTTCGAGGTCAGCGAATGACCGGGAACACGGCGTGGATCTGCGTTCCTTCTCCGGAACGGCTGTGCACGGCGAACGAGCCGCCCATTAATCGTGCTCTCTCCTCCATGCCCTGCAGGCCGACGTGCGCGTAATCGTCGATACGCTGGTCCGGCTCAAAACCGGCGCCCCAATCGCGGATGTTCAGTGCGAGCTGCGTGGAATCGTCGAGCGCGGCCGGCTCACTGAGCAGCATGAGGCGCACACGACCTGCGACGGCGTGCTTGCGGATATTGGTGAGCGCTTCCTGTGCTACTCGATACACGGCGGTTTCCAGCGTTTTGTCGAAGCGCTCGTCGGCGATATTGTGCAGAAACTCGGCTTCGGTCCAGCCAGCTCGCGTCTTTTCTTCGGCGAATAGCTGCTCTAATGCGCCGGCGAGGCCCAGGTCGTCCAGCGCGAGTGAGCGCAGGCCGTTCACCAGGCGGCGGGACTCGATCACGGCGTCGCCGAGATAGCGCAGGCCTTTGTCCATTTCGCGCATGGCGCGCTCGGCGTTGCCTTTATGGTAGGCGATCTTGAACGCCTCCATGTGCATGTGCGACGCCATCACGAACTGCGTGAGGCCGTCATGCAGATCGTAAGCGACGGCGCGGCGTTCTTCTTCCTGCGCGTTGATGAGGCCGCTGACCAGCGCTCGCTGCCGGGACAGCATTTGCAAATTGTGGATCGCCACTGCGGCGTGCGCGCCCAGGGCCTGCACGGCGATCTCATCGGCTTCGGAGAACCGCTCCTCGCCTTGTTTGTTCGTCAAATAGAGACTTCCCAGGATCGTTTCGCCTTGCCGAATTGGGACGCCGAGAAAACTGTCCATTGGGGGATGGTTCGGCGGGAAGCCATGTGTATTCGGGTGGTCCGCGAGGACATCCATACGCAGCGGCTCGGAACGCCTCAGCAGAAGTCCGAGGATTCCCGCGCCGTGCGGGCGTGGTCCAATTGCTGCTTCTTCCTCTGCGGTCAGGCCCACCGTCACGAACTCCAGCAGTCCCTGGCCGTCCGGGCGCGCGACTCCCAGGGCCGCATATTGCGCGCGCGCCAGCGTGCGCGCCGCGTCCGCGATGTGGCGCAGCGCCTCCACTCCCGTGCGGCTCGCCAGAATGTCCAGCGCCACGCGGCTCGCCGTCTCCAGCACGACCCCTTTGTCTTCTTCGAACGCCTCCAGCGCCGCAAGGCGCTGGGCCGCTACACGGGATTCCGTGGCGTCCCAGACGAACAGGATAATTCCCATGATCGCGCCTCGTTCGCCCAGGATGGGGCCGGCGTTCATCACGACGTCAATGTGCGACCCATTCGCGCGTTTGTGAATCCCTTCCACTCCTTCGCTCTTCGCGCCATGTTCGGCGCGTTCGAAGATCCGTTGTGTGGGAAGATCGCCAGCATCCAGCAATGCGTCCAAGCCCATCCCGATTGCTTCCTCGGCAGGGTATCCATAGGTCCGTTCGGCGGCGGCGTTCCAGCAGACGATCCGCCGGCTCCGGTCCAGCGCGATGATCCCTTCGCTGGAAGTGTCGAGCAGCGATGTCAATGCGTATGCATCTAAGAATGGGTTGGGTGTTTCAGACATAGTTTGGACCGCCATAGAGAGTATATCATTTCCCCGCGCGCGGAGCTATCGGCGAAATGGCGGATTTATGCGGGATAAGAGCAGAATCCGCCAGATAGGGGATGGCGGGGCGGCGGCGATTTGCTAGAATGGTGTTCACACGGGGCGCCGATATACGGCGCGGACCCGTCAATGATGCTTTCTTGGAGACGCTAATGACTCTCATGAATACTTCGCCGGTCGCGGCGACAAAAGCTGGTGGACGATTGGAGCTGACGGTAGCGGCCCGCGACTGCGGCGCCTGCCAGTCTCAAGTCGACCGCTGGTCGGATAGCCAAGCCGATCAGATGCGAAATCTTGAAGCGCGGGAAAGCCGTCTTCAAGATCATCTGCGCAACATGGTCGCGCCGCTAGATTTGGAAACCGTTCCTGGCCTGGATATCGGAGTTCAGTACGTGGCGATCACGCCGGGGCTGACATTTGGCGGTGACTTCTACGATGTCTTTCCGCTTGGCGGCCATCAGTATGCGCTGGTTGTGGGCGAGGCGGGCGGCGACGGCCTGGAAGCGGCCGAGCAAGCCGTGGTCCTGCGTCTCCTGATGCGTTCTTCGCTCTGTTCTCATCTGTCGCCTGGGCCGGCCATCTCGGAAGTGAACCGTCTTTGTGTACGGCGAGGCGCATTGGCGGAATCCGCTTCCGTGTTTGTCGCTGTCTACAATGCGCGCACCGGGACGCTGACCTATGTGAACGCGGGGCATGAGCCAGCGCTGCGCCGCCGGGGGCGCACGGACCGGGTGGAGCTGCTTGCGCGTACTGGTCCTCGTCTGGGGGAAGTGGACGGCGAGGAGTACGAAGAGCGTGCGACGATTTTGAGCCCTTCCGACACGCTGGCGATCTACACCGACGGTTTGATCGAACACGCGCCGCGCTGCAACCCGTCGCTGGGAATCGCGATGCTGATGCGGCGGGTCTGCTGCAACGATGCGCACGGCGCCGCGCAGCTGGCGAAATGCGTTTTTCAGAGCACGCGCGGGGATTCGCCCGCGAATATTTTTCGTGATGACGCCTGTTTGATGACGATCGTCCGAACCGAGGCCGTTCCCGCGGAGCGCTGAGGAGTGATCGGCATGAGCGTCATAGACAATGGACAACGGGTGAATTGCGATGGGCAGGGCTGCGCCGCGACGGCGCGCGTCCCGGTCGCGCTGCGGTCCGTGCTGGGAGCCGCCACGTCCGATACGGAGCGGCCATCCGTGTATGGCTGGCTGTACGTCATTCGCGCAGGGCGATGGAGCCACTACTGCCCTGAGTGCAATGTGGCTTATCTTTCTTCGCTGGCGGCTTTAGACTGCGATCATCTCTCTATATAGTCAGCGTACTTTCAGAATTGTTGGGCATACTGCACCTAGCAGCAGCGTCTCCGGCGATATACGCCTGGGGAGAGGAGACTTATGGACGCACTTGCTTGGCACCGATTTCAATTCGGCTTCACCATTACTTATCACTATCTGTTTCCGCAATTGACGATGGGGCTCGCGTTTTTGATCTTTGTTTTTAAGGTCATCGCCCTCAAGCGCGGCGATCCGCGCTATCATGACGCGGCGCGCTTTTGGGCGCGCATCTTCGGCATCAACTTCGTGGTCGGCGTCGTGACAGGGATCCCCATGGAGTTCCAGTTCGGGACTAACTGGTCGCGCTTCTCGGATTTTTCAGGCGGCGTGATCGGCATCACGCTGGCGATGGAGGGGATGTTCGCCTTCTTCGCGGAATCGGCGTTTTTGGGCCTCTTTCTCTTTGGCGAAAAGAAGCTCACTCCCAAGATGCATCTCCTCTCCGCGTTCATGGTGTTCTTCGGCTCGTGGCTGTCCGGGTACTTCATCATCGTGACAAACGCGTTTATGCAGCATCCCGTCGGTTACTCCGTCACTTCGAGCGGGCGGCTTCAGCTTTCGGATTTCTGGGCCTATCTTTTGAACCCCTGGGCGATCTGGCAGTATCTGCATAACCAGAGCGCTTCCGTGGTGACGGCGTCCTTCGTGGTCGCCGCTGTCGGCGCCTTCTGGACATTGCAGGATAAATACCGAGAGTCCGCGCGTATCTGTCTCAAGGTTGGCGTCATCGCGGGGCTGATCGCCTGTCTGCTGCAAGTATTTCCGACCGGCGATATGCACGGCAAGATGATGGCGGAGTACCAGAAACCGGCGCTGGCGGCGATGGAAGGGAAGTTCGAGAGCGGCGACAGAGCGGAGCTGGCGATTATCGGCCAGCCCGATGTGAACGCGCGCAAGCTGATCAACCCCATCGTCGTTCCCGGCATCCTCAGCTACCTGGCCTACGGCAGCTTCGGCGCGAACGTCAAGGGCCTGAACGACATCCCTAAAGACCAGCAGCCGGACAACATCGAACTGCTGTACTACGCTTATCATATCATGGTGGGCCTGGGGACGATCTTCATCGCCATCATGGGCCTGTCGGCGCTGCTGCTCTGGCGCAACCGTCTGGAAAAAACGCGCGTGATGATGTGGGTTCTGATGCTCGCCTTCCCGTTCCCCTATATCGCCACGACCGCCGGCTGGATGGTGGCCGAGCTTGGCCGGCAGCCCTGGCTGATCTACGGTCTCCAGCGCACGATCCATGGCACATCTCCCACGGTCGCCGCCGGCAATGTCGCCTTCACCACGCTGGGCTTTATGGGTCTGTATTTAGGAATGGGAATATTGTTTCTCTACTTAATCAGTAAAGAGCTGGCGAAGGGGCCGCAGCAATCGACCGATCTGCCGGGCGCCGGCGGGCAGACGCCCGTGGAGGTGAAGTAATCATGGAAACCCTCTGGTTCATCGTCATCTCCCTGATGCTGGCGGCTTATGTCGTACTGGATGGCTTTGACTTCGGCGCGGGCATTCTGCACCTGTTCGTCGCGCGCAGCGACGTCGAGCGGCGCACGGTGCTCGGCTCCATCGGCCCGGTCTGGGACGGCAACGAGGTCTGGCTGATCGCCAGCGGCGGCGTGATTGTCTTCGCCTTCCCGCGCGCCTACGCTGCTGGCTTCAGCGGCTTCTACTTGCCCCTCATGATGGTTCTGTGGCTCCTGATCCTGCGCGGCCTCTCCATCGAGTTTCGCTCCAAGGAAGAAAGCCCGATCTGGCGCAGTCTTTGGGACGGCGTCTTCTTCATGTCGTCCACGCTGATGGCGATCGTGCTCGGCGCGGCGCTCGGCAATCTCATTCGCGGCGTCCCGCTCGACCAAACGGGTTACTTCAGCGGCCCGCTCTTCACCAACTTCCAGCTCGGCCCGCATCCCGGCGTGCTGGACTGGTACACCGTGAGCGTCGGCGTCCTCACCCTGCTGGTTCTCGCCCTGCATGGCGCGCTTTACCTCGCCTGGAAGACCGACGAGGAAGTCAACCGCCGGAGCATCATCGCGGCGAAAGCGCTCTGGCCCGCTGTGCTGGGCGTCGGCATCGTCGTCACCTATATGACTTCCCAGGTGCAGCCACTGATCTTCCATAATCTCGCCGCCCGCCCCTGGATCTGGCCGCTGGCGCTGCTGGTTCCCGCGTCCCTGGTCGCAATCGTTTTCCAGCTCAAGCAAAGGCGCGAATTGCCCGCGTTCCTGGCGTCCGTGGTCTTCATCGCCATGCTGCTCGCTTCCACGGCGGCGGGCGCCTTCCCGAACATCCTGATCTCGACGCTCGATCCCGCCTACACCGTCACCGTCTTCAACGGCTCCTCCGGCGCCCTGGGCCTGCGCATCGGCGTCACCATCTGGAGCATCGCCATCGTGCTGGCGATCGGATACTTCGTGTACCTGTTCCATTCGTTTCGGGGGAAAGTGGATGTGGAGAACGACGCCCACGGGCATTGATCGTCGAAGTCGCCAGAACTAGCTTGACATTTCTTACAGGCATCTCTTACAAATGTGGTAATATATTTAAGAGAGATTTGTTCAGGAGAGAATTATGTCTAGCAATTCTTTGGCGGGGCGTCAAATTGAAGAGTGCTTGATCCTTGTTCGGCAGCAGCTGGAACAGAGTGGGCCGGAAGAACTTGGCGGCACGCTGGCGTTGTTTCAGAAAGTCCTGAAGACGCCCTCTGTCCCTCGGCCATCCGCCAAAGCTGCGCTCGTTCATCGGCTTGCGGAAGGCCGGACTTACACTCCGGCCGAGGCGGCTGCTTTGGAGCTTGCGGTAAGCCGAAAGGCGTTCGCGCGACGACAGGAACTGCTCGCGGGCGCTTTGAGCGCGACGCAAGTCGCGAAGCTTCTTGGAACAACGCGTCAAACGCCTCATGACCGAGCAGGCAAAGGCGCTTTGCTGGCGGTGATGGACAATGGACAGCTGCGGTTTCCGCTGTGGCAGTTCGACTCGGATGGACCGAACGGCGTCGTCAGGGGATTGCCGGACGTGCTGCGTGCGCTTGATGTCTCGCCGCTCGCTCGCGCCAGTTGGATGACGCTGCCTAACCCTTATTTGGAACACCGCACGCCGCTCCAGGCGATCAAAGAGGGTGATGTCGAGCGGGTTATCGATCAGGCGCGCGCCGTTGGAGCGGTCTGACTTTGGCCCTCCTCGATCCTCCACCCGGTTTTGGCTTGCGTCAGCCCGTGATACGCACGCTGTCCGTGGGGGCGCGTCTCGTGCGTATCTACGACCCGACCCAGCACAACACCCAGCCTCTCACTTTCGTCCAATACGGACCTCGCAATCGATTTGACCACCACCGTCCGATAGGATCTTCTCCATGGAACGATCCGGATCGGGGCATCTATTACGCGGCCAAGGCGTTCTCCTGCTGCATCGCCGAAATCTTTGGAGACACGCGCATCATTGACCGTCCGCATTTGCGGGTGGCAATGCCTTCCGTCACGCGCAAATTGCGTCTTTTGGACTTGCGTGGAGCAGCGGCAATGGGAGCAGGAACGATTGCCGCGCTGAGCGGGCATGGAGATCGAGCGCTGACCCAGGCATGGTCGCGGTACTTCTATGAGGAGCCATCACTGGCTGCCTGTGATGGTCTTCTTTACCACGGAGCGCACAACGCACAGGTGGCGTATGCGCTTTACGAGCGGGCGCGAGATGGGCTGACGTGTTCACCGGGAGATGTTTGTGATTTGAACGAGCCATGGCTGCGCCCGGAGCTCCTGCGTATCGCTCTTGAGCATGGGATGGATGTGTTCTTGTAGCTTCAATCCTGAATAATGGGCAGGCGATATCTATCGCCTGCCCATTGTTATCTCAGAGTGTGGTTACTTCACGAACGCGGACTTCAGGCCCTGGGCGGCGAAGGCGTTCGCGGCTTTTGCTTTGTCGAGCACGGCTCATCGGCTCATTGTAACCGCGCTGTAAACTGTGATATCATAAGGGCAGCATGGTTTTGCATCACATAGCGATTTTGTAATCACGGCGGTGCAGGAATAGGAAGCGACGCATGACCACTTCTCCCTCCGGGGATCCCCGAATTTGCGAAGAATGCGGCTACTCCTTGCGGCCGACGGACATCCTCTGTCCCGCCTGCGGCGTCGCCGCGCCCATGCCGCTAAGCTCGTCGTGGACGGATTTGCGTATGCCCCCGCCGAAACGGGAACCGGGCGGGCGGGCGATCTTGATCGGCCTGGTCGCCGCGAACGTCTTCGCCATTCTGATGATGTTTCTCACGAACTGGCTGTTCCGCAAGGGAGGGCCGAACAACGGGCTTTATCTGGCGTCGGACTTCACGGTGCTGCCGCTGTCGATGGGGATTTTGATGGCGTACTGCTGGCGTCGCCTGGACCTGACGATGGTGGAATACTTCGGCTTTTCCGTGATCAGCAGCTTGATTGCGATTGTCGCGGCCTACTATTTTCTCAGGGAAGGCGTTATCTGTCTGGGAATGGCGGCGCCGCTCCTGATGCTGGTGATGGGGCTTGGCTGCTTCATTGGCAAGGCGATCTTTTCCCGCAACAACCGTACGCTCAACTTCAGTATTGCGCCGCTCCTAATCGCTGTTGTCGTCGCCGACAGTCTGTCGCCGCACCACTTCCAGGGCGCCTGCGTCGACACCATCACCATCAACGCCCCGCCCGAGCGCGTCTGGCAGTACATCGCCGACTACCCCGCCCTCACCGAGAAACCGCACTACTGGCTCTTCGATCGCGGCCTCCCCATGCCCATGACCGCTACCTCCGACGGCGCCTACGTCGGCTCCCGCCGCACCTGCGTCTTCAGCCACAACGCCATCTTCGACGAAAAAATCGTCGAAGTCGACCCCGCAAAAAAGCTCACCTTCGATATCCTCCGACAGCCCCCCGACCCTGAACTCGTCGGCCACCTCAAACTCGAACGCGGCCAGTTTATCCTAAAACGCAATCCCGACGGCACGACCACGCTGACCGGCACCAGCTGGTACAAGCTCAACGTCTACCCGGTGACGTACTTCGACTGGTGGACGCAGGACGTGATCAGCCACGTGCACCTGCGGGTGATGGAGCATATCAAGACGCTGGCGGAGGGGACAGGGAAATAAGTGATTATAGCTTTGCTTTGGCCTTGGCTATAGAGATGAATTGACAAATCACCTACGTCCTGTTGAGTGTTCCATATGGCGAAGATTGTAGCGTTGTCCTCGCAGTGCTTCCTTCGTCTGTGGGTGCTCTAGCCCAAAATTCTTCTCAAATGTAGGAATAAGCCATGTGTAAATTGCCTCCGATTCAGTGAATCTATCGTGATCTGCATAAAGAATGGCTAAATTGAGGTTGGTTCCAAGCGTGTCAGGGTGTTCTGTGCCAAGTATTCTCTCCTGGACATTTTTGACGTGTAAATGAAGTTTTTGTGCCTCATCGAATTGGCCTAAATCACCGTAACAACTCGCAAGGTTGTTGATGGATGCGAGCGTATCGGGGTGCTCTGGACCGAGTATATTTCCTCTCCTCTCCTTCGCTTCTAGATAAAGTAATATTGCTTCATCGTATCGTTCTTGGTCGTTATAATGAACCGCTAAATTATTGATGGAGCTAATCGTATCAGGATCATTGATCCCAAATTCTTTTTCTCTGATTTTTCTAACTAACAAATGCAGGTTCTCGGCTTCATTATATCTGCCTTGATCGTCGTATAGCATTGCCAAATTGTTGATGGAGTTGAGTGTATCTCGATCTTCAATACCAAATACTCGTTCTCGGATTTCCTGAATTTGCAGATAGAGGGCCTCAGCTTCGCTATGTCGTCCCTGATTTCTATAAAGGCTTGCGAGGTTTGTGATGCAAATTAGCGTGTCGGAGGCTTCATGCCCTAGCAATCGCTCGTGAATTTCCTTGGCTTCTAAAAAGAGTTTTTCTGCCTCGGCAAATCTACTTTGATTTTTGTAGAGAAAAGCTAGATTGTTAATAGAACTAATTGTGTCATAATGCTCCGATCCCACAGTAGCCGTTAGCGCCTGGATTGCGGCTGTGTATAAGGTTTCGGCTTGAGAATACTGGGCGCGTTCATCTAAGTATGAGGCAACTCGGACAAGCAATATGCCGGTTTCATAAGAAACAATATTGTGTTCTTTAATGTAGTTGATACATCTAAGGGCATGAGGCATCATTTGATTGCACGATTGCCAATATTTAAAATGGAATGATGGGAACTTTTGAGAGAGGACATGTATTGCCAGGCTCTTCCAAACTACTTGTTCTACTTCATGAATTGTGTCACTAATCACAATTTGCACTAATCGGTGGATACTTAAGCTTTCATTTTCGCCATCGCGAATCAAAAGCGAATAACGACAGGCTTCGCCGCAAATCTTCTCCCATAAACTTGGGGTGGACGCATGAGACCAGAGGCTGCCAAAATGGGGGCCACCCTGTGTGAATATGCTTTCTGGAATATTCGTGGGTGCAAGAAATGCGGTGCAGCGCAGAAGATTGGCGGCGTCTGCATTAGAGGCTATCACTTTGTCGAAGGCGAGTGAGAATGTGACGGTGACCGATTTGTGATTAGGATCAGCCATCTCTCCGCGCTGTGAAAGTAATTCTGCCGCCCTTACCCGAAATTCATTCAGATATTTGGATGGAGAAACGTTGGCTTCCTCAATATAAGCTCCTGCCTGATCTAATGCAAGAGGCAAAGCTACGGTTTCGGCCACAATTTCGAGGGCAGCCGTACGATGTTCGGGTTTGGCGGCACTGAGCATTTCATCTCCAGAGAGAAGTTTTGCACGGCGCAACAGGAGAAGCGCTCCATCTTCGGGTGAGAGCAAAGGCAGAGAGATGGCGCGAGCATAGACGCCAACAGCGCGCGGTTGGGTAGTGATGAGGACATGACCTTCATACCGATCAGGGAGATATCCGCACGCGGTGGAAAGATTGTCGTCGGCATTGTCAAGGACAAGTAGCCAATTGGTGTTGGCCGCTAGCCATCGTTTGACTGCGTTTACGGCTAAGTCTTGATCAGTTTCTTTCGCTTCCGGCAACTGGAGATGTGCAGCGATTTTTGCGAAGTCGTCGCGCAATGTTGTATCGGATTGCGCCTGTACCCAGAATATTTTCTCGTAGTCGTCTGAATGCTGATGACAGCAACGCGTGGCGCAGCAAGTTTTGCCTTCGCCCCCCATGCCGGTCAATGCCACCGGCTGCGGATGCGCTGGCGTCAGTAGCATTTGCCGTATTTGGGCTAGCAGTGGATCGCGACCAGTGAAGAACGGTGGGTCGGCTGGTATGCTTGGCAATGGCGGAACCGGACGATCTTCTGCTTTAGCTCTGATAGGACTCGGCATTAATTCTTCGTTTACGTATTGCTGGATGAAACTCAACATGTAGAACGCGGATGCTTTAGCGGCGTAATCGTGGTAGGAATCGTCTTTCTCAGGATCGGCATAGTCGCAGACAGATTTCACAAGCAGCGAATGAACGCCAGGATAGTCGTGGACAACACGGTAGAAAGTTGCCCCTTCCATTTCTAGGCCAATCGTATCTCTCACAGGAATTTGCGCGTCCGCGAAGGGCTGGTCGGCATGGACTGCATTGCCGCTAGCGATAGGCGCAACTTGTCGTTCACACTCGGGCTTATCGATATGCCCAAGTTGAAGGAACCTGTCGGTTTGCAGGCCGAAATCGGTCAATTTGAGTTCGGGTGTCAAAATTGGCGTCGGGCCGTTTTTCATCTCCTCAACAATCTGTCGATAATCGGGAGCGTGGGCCGAAAGTTCCGTTGGTCGAATGGAACGAATGGATATTTCAGGGTTCTCAAGCAATTGATCAATTAGCCAGTCTCGCTGTTGTCGCCTCGAAGGGGGGCGAGGCAATGCCTTGACGAGTTCAATCCAGTCGTCAAAAAGACGTGCGTATTGCAGGGTCGTTTGGTTTGGATGCCAAGGCGTCGCGTTATGCTGGTGAACCTGTCGTCCGAATTCATCCTCTATAAATTTGCCTGTGTCGGATAAAAACGCCATCTCACCGACGATGATATTGCCGAGCGCCGTCTTTAGTCTATCGCCTGCGCAGATACCGGTCATTCCTACGAAGCGAGGATGACATTCGCTCATCAGTGCTGGTAAATGAAGGGCCATTTCCTCTGGCCCTTTTTTCGGCGCCCATGAGACGTGTACGTCCAATTGCTCGCCTCGATCATTCACGATAGTTGCCTTGCGATACTCACGCCTATTTGCGCGGATATAACCAGCCGTGAACATAACATCACAGTGTGTGGAAATTACGTCCAAAACGGCGCGCGCTTCTTTTTCAAGAGCGCACACAATCAATACATCGCACGTCGTGTCATCGGTAGCCATAATTAATCCTGAAAACGAACCTGTCACAAATACTTGCTCTCTTGCTGGAATCATTATACAATAATCGAGAGGATGGCGAGAGAGCCTGGCGTGATTTGTCTAAAGACGCGAGAAAGTTAGTGGGAGGCCGACATGATGAACGATATGAACGTCTCACTTCCGAAGGCGCTAGAAGATGGCGCGGCGCAGGAACGATTGGAAACTCTGTTGCTAGAAGGCTTGGAGAGCGGCGATCCTGTTCTCGTCACTCCCGATTTCTGGAAGCAGCTTTGGGAGCGTGTGGACACCGGCAAAACGGAAAAGCACAGCCGCTGAGTTCGAGCATTAGTCGTTAAGCGCTCGCCAAGATTGCTCATTGACACCAGGCGGCGCGAATGTTATACTGATTTCGTAAACGTTTACGATAATTGTAGTGTCTATCGCGCCAAAGCGGCGGCCTCGTTTTGTTCGAAGGAGAATTTGCCGTGACCCATTCGCCGAGAAAGATTGTGCTTCGTGGGGGCTGCGCCATGATGTTGGGCGCATTGTTTTTTGTGGGCGATGTGCGCGCTTCCGCTGCTGGGAAGACTTATTATGTTTCGGCTACGGGGAACAACGCGAATGCTGGGACGCTGGCGCTACCCTTTCGAAATATTCAGTATGCGGCGAATTTGGTTGCGCCGGGCGATACGGTGTATGTGCGGGGCGGGACGTATAAAGAGCAGGTGAAGATCCGGCGGTCGGGATCGGCGGCGGGGGGCTATGTGTCGTTTCGGGGCTATTCGGGCGAAGTGCCGGCGATCAGTGGCGCGGGGCTGTCGCCGAATGGGCAGTCGGGGCTGGTGGATATTGCGAACCAGAGTTATGTGGTGGTGCAGGGGTTCGATATTGGCGGCTTTACGACGGCGAGCAGCAGCAATGTGCCGGTGGGGGTGTTCATTTCGGGGGCGGGATCGAATATTCAAATCCTGAACAACCACGTCCACAATATCTCGACGACGGTGACGACGGCGTCTGGGAATGCTTTGGGGGTTGCGGTTTATGGGTCGAGCGGAACGGCGTCGATCAATAATCTGGTGATCAGTGGCAATGAGGTAGACCATCTGACGACTGGGCAGAGCGAGTCGGTGACGGTCAATGGGAACGTGCAGAACTTCCAGGTCACCAATAACAAAGTCCACGACAACAATAATATCGGGATCGATGTGATTGGGTTTGAAGGGACATCGCCCGTTGCTGGCGTCGATCAGGCGCGCGACGGCGTGATCAGCGGCAATCTGGTTTATAACATCACGTCCGCGAAGAATCCCGCCTATGGCGGCTCGCTGGGCGCGGATGGGATCTATGTGGACGGCGGGACGCGTATTGTGGTGGAGCGCAACACCGTGCACCATGCGGATATTGGGATCGAACTGGCCTGCGAGCACAAAAGCAAGGTCACGAGCTATGTCACGGCGCGCAGCAACGTTGTTTATGCGTCATATATGGTCGGCGTCACGATCGGTGGGTACGCAGCGAATGTTGGCGGGACCGATCACTGCACGATTGTCAATAACACGCTTTATCAGAACGACACCAATTCGACGGGAAGCGGCGAGTTCCAGATCCAATATCATGCGACGAATAATATTTTCGATAACAATATCGTCTCGGCGACGGCGCAGGGGCTATTCGTCAATAGTTTTACCGTGAACTCGGTCGCGCCCTCGACGCTGAATAATAACCTGTACTTCAGTTCCGTGGGCGCCGCGAATGGGACATGGCTCTGGAACAATGTCGAGCGCGACGGCTTCACGACGTTCCAATCGGTGACCAAAAATGACCTGGCGTCCAAGTTCGCCAACCCGCAGTTTGTGAACGCCGCCGCTTTTAATTTCCGAGTCGCCGCAGCCTCGCCCGCTGTGGGCGCAGGCGTGAATCTTGGGACGTCGGTGGTAGGGATATTAGACAACGGCGGCGCCTCGCGCGTCATTGGAACGAAGATCGATATCGGCGCTTACGAGCAGTAAATCGTTCGTAATAAGCAGCCCCGCCGGCGATTGCCGGCGGGGCTGTGTCGTTATTTGCGGCGGCCGTGGTAGTAGAAGGCATCCACAGTCCGCATCCATTCGTCGGCCATCAGCTTGTGGCCGGAGTAGGTGGGGTGGACGCCGTCCCAAACCCAGTAGGCGACGGGGGCTTTCGAATTCTTGATGGCGTCGTCAAACAGCTTCTGGTAGTGGACGACGGGAGCGTGGTACTTGACCGCCAGACGCTCGACCGCCGCCTGCCGCTTTTTGATCTCGGCGCTCCATAGCTCGGGCCGATCGTGCGTATACGAACCCGGCTCGATGAACGGCTCGCCGAGTACGATTTTCAAATTTGGATTGGCGCTGAGCGACTCCTGCAAAATCTGATCGTAGACCCGCTCGTACTCCTCCGCCCCCACACCGTCGGTTCCGTTGCTTCGGACCACGCTGAGAGTATCATTGACCCCAATCAGTACGCTCAGAATATCCGGCTTCAGCGCAATGGCGTCCGTGGTCCAGCGCTTGGCGAGATCCGTCACCTTTTCACCACTAATCCCCCGATTGAGGAATGTCCAGTTTCCCTCCGGATGCCGCGCCCCGCAGGCGCCGGCGATCATGTACGCATAATCCTGGCCCAGAATGTGGTTCTGATCGTCGTTCAGCCAGCGTCCGCCCTCGGTGATCGAATCGCCTTGGAACACAATCCGCGCGTCTTTCGCGAACTGCGGATCGCCCTCTGATTTCTTGGCGGCCGAAGCCGCCCCAGAAAAGCCCGCCAGCGCGACCGCCGCCAGAGCGGCCATCATCCATTTTTTGTTCATAAAAAACCATTCTGAATCGGAAATTGGACAGTATTCTTCGAGAATTATTATACAATAATCACGAGAATGCGCGCCATTTTGGCAAGGAGTGCTATGTTTCGTTTCGTTACGACCCACCTGCGGTTTCTCGGCAAAGTCCCGGGTCTGGTTCATGTCTTCGAACTCATGCTGATTGTCGAATCGATGCTCTTTCACCGGCATCTTCTTACCTGCGTGCGCACGGTTGAACGGGAAGCGCGGTCGTGGCCGGGCGTCACGCTCAGCCTCCATGCACTGGGCGGAACACAGTTCGATCTGGGACGGCGGGAGATCGGGCACGTGCACGGGAACGGACTGGTGGATATGCTGTTTACGAAGGCGATCCGGGATGAGGTGATCGCGGCGGGCCTTGCGGAGCCGCATCATGTCTATGACAAGTCGAACTGGATCAGCTTGTTTATGCAGAGCGACGAGGACGCACGGACGGCGATTGCGCTGCTGCGGCGCAACTACGAACGCCTGCTGGCGATCGAAAATAATCGCACGACGGATAGATAATCGTATGATGCGTTCTTGACGAGTTCGCATAATATATTATGTCTCAGTATGTTATGTTGACTTGGTAAATATTTGCGCCGGGTACTTGTATTGCTTCGATATACTATCGGATAATATTGACCGCGCGGCCGGCGAGGAGGACGATGACGAGGAGGGAGATACCGGCCTGGACCATGACCAGAACCTTGGCCCAGCGGGAGAGGACAGGGGTGTCGGTGGGTGAGAGGGCGGTGCTGGTGTTGAAGGCGAGAAAGAGATAGTCGACGAAGGTGGGGGACCAATCCGCGATGCCCATGCTTCGGCGCTGATCGGGGGAGAGCGCCATCTGTGGGAAGAGGAAGGCGTCGGTTTCGTGGCCGGCCTCCATGTCGCGGCCGTGAGGGCCGCCGCCGTCGAGACGCCAGTACCAGCCCGCGAAGACAATGACGTTTGTGAGCCAGAGAGCGACGGCGGAACGGAGCAGCTGCAGCGGGGTCTCGGCATGTGTCGGGAGCGCTTTGACCAGCAGAACCAGGGAAACGATCATGAAGCCGGTCACAACCAGCGAGAGCAAATGTCCCAGGATGCGGTTGACGCGGCAGTTTCCTCGTTTGTAAGTGAGGATCAATGGCGCCAGCAGGGCGGCGATAAAGGCGGCGAGGCCCCAGCGTGGGCCAATAACGAGGGACTGCGGGAGCGCCGCGTAAAGTCCTCTCACCGCTAGAATCGCGATCCAGGCCGGCCAGCGGGGCTCCGGGACGACATCCGGCCCAATGTCAGGATGAGAAATCTCGGCGACCAGCGTCTCAAATTGTTCACGAGAGTACTGTATCACGGCCTCACGGCAGGCAGCGTTGCCTGCATGCTTCTGTTGTTAGATTACCTGAATTCACAAACGTTTTCATACAATAGTAAATAAATTTTCGATAAAAAAAGCGCGCTCTGTTAAGAGCGCGCTCCATGTTTGGAAGGATGGCGTTATTTCTTCGCGTAGTCCGCGTTGATCTGGATGTACTTGCTCCACTGTTCGGGAACTTCGTCCTCCATAAAGATCGCGTCCACGGGGCACTCGGGCTCGCAAAGGCCGCAGTCGATGCACTCGCTGGGATCGATATAAAGCTGGTCGTCCGCTTCTTTGATGCAGTCGACGGGACAGACGGCGACGCAAGATTTATCTTTGACACCGATGCAAGGCTCAGTAATGACGTAGGGCACAGTCATCTCCTCCTGAAATTCAATGGTTCTATTATACACGCAACCCGCGCGGAAATCGTGCGCGCAAAGGTAGCCAAGGGAAAAGTTCCCGCGAAAAGGCGATCTTGACCCTTGGCCGCCTCCAGAGCTGGCTCGCTTTTAAATACGGCCCTTTTGCTGGCTGCGCAGCAGGGCGTGCTTCGCCATGACGGCGAAATCGTCCTTGTGCGCGATGACGCAGCGGCTCTTGCGCGCGTATGGACCGGAGATCAGATCGTTATAGATCCCGACCGGCATCTCTTCGTATCCGCAGGGAAGGGCGGCGTCGGCAGGGACTGTCTTACGGCTGCCGTCGCGGATAATGCTCGCGAGTAGGCCGGTTTCCTCAAAGTTGTTGGCGCCTGCGAACTGCACCAACGGATAGAGCGTGCGGCCGATATCGCCCCAGAATACCGTGGCGTGTCGGCGCGCCGCCATGCTCGCGGTATCACGGGTGGCGAAACCGATCGCCAGGGAGATGTGCTTGCCATCGATCTCAATAATCTGTGAGAACGCGGTGTCCTGAAGCTCTTTTTCCTTGGCGTTGGGCCATTGATGCAAGAATGGCTGGGCGGGTTCCCACTCCAATTCCCTCAGTTCCTCCAGCGTGGGCAAAGGAACAGCGGGCGGCAGAGCGGCCACCGCGCCGATTGTCGGTTTCACAAACCCAGCCAGAGACGCCTTGGAGGGACGTCCCCGCCGTCGGGGCGCCTGCAAATTCAGCGCCTCGCCCAACTCGGCTTCTTCCTCGTCGCTAACCAGGGAGTTTATCGAGTTCGGGCGGTAAACACCGGCGGGCGAATCGTCCGACTGCTCTTCCATGAGTGTTGCGATGAGCTCCAGAGCGGCGTCTTCCGTCGTGCGCCATCCCCCGCCAAGCTGAAAACCCTTGAGTCGACCGGACTCCAATTCGGCGAGAATGACCGCCTCGGAGACATGGAATTCGGCCGCAACCTCTCTGGGTGTTAATACGCTTAGCCTTCCTGCCATAGTTTTACTGCCTTCCTAACTTAAGATCGATCAGCCTGTTATTTAATATTCTCTACGTGAATTCAGAACTGTAGATTGCGAATACAAGAATTTCTGCATTCAACACTATTATAGTTCTTAGCAAACAAAAAAGCAATGTTGGGATTGTTAGAATAGCAATATGTGCTCGCTGAAATAATTTTGAAGCGCCATATCAAAAACTGAGAAGCAGAGGGTCGTATTAATGACAGAGACGAAGCATAACGTGAAATGTTCTAAATCGCGTATCGATCATTTTTGAAACAATATTAGTGATACGCATCCGCGCGCCGATTTGTTTTCGCGGCGTTTGGTTTAGATCTGAGCCCCTTGCGCGTTGAGCCGCCGCCGCAGTTCGTTCGTGTCGATGCTTCTGGGTGAGATGTTTTGCGCGACGCTCATGGCGGCGGCCAGCCCGGCGGCTTCGCCGAAGGCGCGGCAGTTCTGCTGGATGCGCACGGCGGCCTGCGCGGCGAAGGTGGCGGACAGGCAACGCCCAGCGACCAGTAAATTCTCCACACCCTGCGGCAGCAGGCAGCGATAGGGGATTTCGTGGTAATGCCCTGGGGGCAGATACTTCATGACCAGGCCCTTTTGGGACTTGGCGGTGTGAATGTCGATCGGGTAGGAGTTACGGGCGATGGCGTCGGGGAAGCGCGCTTCGGAAAGAAAGTCATCCTCGGTCAGGGTGTAATCGCCGACGATGCGCCGGGATTCGCGCACGCCGACCATCGGCGCAATCGTCCCGATATAGGCCCCCTCGAAGCCCCCAATGTACTCTTTGAAGAACCTAGCGATGCGCCGGATCTTCTGGCGTCCGACGATCTGCGCCTGCGAAAGATCCCACGCCGAGGTCGCCGAAAGGCCGGTGATGCGCGGACAGTTAAACGCCAGCTCGCCCGGCCGTCCGAGCATGGAGAAAAATTGGAGGTAGCCAAGGTCGTCTTCGGCCAGCACGCCGGCCTCAATCGCTTTGCCGATCAGTGGCCCGAGCGGCGTATTCTTCGCTTCACCTGCGCCGATCTCGAAGAGCGGGTCGCGCGAGTAGCAGTTCATGCCAACTTCGTCGACCAGAAACGCCGCCGCGCCCTTTTGATCCACGCCCGCCATGGCGAAGCGCAGGGACATCGGCTGGTTATGGCCATCCTCGGGATCGCCGGACACCGTCGGCGCGCCAGCGCGCAGCGCCACATCTGCGTCTCCGGTGCTGTCGATCGTCACGCGCGCCTCAATGGCGCCGCGTCCATCTTTATTTTCGACGATCACTCCGCGCAGCACGCCATCTTCCACAATCGCGTCGCTGATGAATGTGTGAAACAGAACGCGGACCCCGGCCTCCGCCATCATGTCGTCCAGAACCAGGGCAAGCGTGATGGGGTTAAACCAGAGCAGATCGCCGGTGCGCTCGGTAGGGGGAGGATCGATTTTGGCGGCCCGGTGGATGATCTCGTCGTTGATCCCATGGGTCAGCGACTCTTCGAGCATCTTGTTGGGCATCATCGGCGTCACCCATCCCGCCGACTGCGTTCCGCCCAGCTGCCCCAGCTGCTCCACGATCAGCACCGACGCCCCCGCCCGCGCCGCCGCAATCGCCGCCACCACGCCAGCGGTGCCGCCGCCGCAGACGAGGACTTCGGGAGAGGCGATGGTGGGGAGGTGGGTGATGTCGGTGGGCATGGATGAGGCTTTCTTCTGTGTCGATCAGGCGCACCGCCTGCGTGACCCACCCCGGCGCTAAGCGACAGGGTGGGTCATCTGGGAAAGATGTGCGCGGACGATCGAGCTATTCAGTGAATTATACCCCGCTTACGAAATCGTCATCGTGACCGACGGCCGGTGTGGGGGCGGCGGGACAGTCTTGATGAACTCGCTCCAGAGGGCGTCCAGGTTCTTGCCCGTGATTTGTTCGAACATGGCGTCGTGGTAGTCGCCGGTCTTAAGGGCGCCGTCCAATCTCAAGATCAGGCTGCGGTCGTACTTGCCCTGCGCCCAGGCGATGAATGCGGCTGTGGTGCGGTAGGCGTCGGTGTACTTGGCCTTTGTCGGATCGACGCGCGGGCGCGGAACATCGGACTCGTAGCGCCAGAAGCGGATATAGTCGGCGATGCCTTCGACGAGCCAGCCCGGCTTGTCGCCCTTATCCGGGTAACTCTGAATGACGTGGGTCAGTTCGTGGATGACCATGCCGAAGTCGTCCGGATGGTCGGTAATCCACTGGGTGCTGATCGTGATGCCGTCGCCGTCCGTGTAGGCGGGCGCGTCGTTCTCATGCTTCAGGATCAGCTTGAGGGTTTTGGGCGCCTTCCAATGATCCGTGGCGAGAAACGGCGTGATGAGCGGGAACCACTCCGTCACGATCTTTTGTGCGTTTTCGGCCCACGCTTTTGTCTCGGGAGCGTCCGTCACGTCGATCGTCACCACCGGGGGCGGGAGCATTTTTCCTAAGGTGAAGGTCTGATGCGCCAGGAACGCCGGGGTGGGAGCATCGGGTGTTTTCGGCGTGGCGACCACGGCGGGGAGAGGGCTGGGGGCGGCGGGGCCGGTCAGCGGATTGCCTGCTTCGGCGCCCTTGAGCGCGTCGTACCGCGCTTTGAGGCTCTCATCACCGTTCGTCACCATCTCATGGGAAAGGACGATCGTCTTCGCGAGACGGACAAACCGGATGACACGAACGTCCTTGGTTTCGAAGCTGGCGAGCATGGTGGTCGCGAAGGTCTTGTAGGCGTCGCCGACACGACCGTCGCCCGTGAGTTTAAGCTGATCGGAAAGCGCCTCGATCGCCGCGCGCTGCCCGGGCGTCGCCCAGGCGATCACCTGCGAATAGGGCGTCTTGAAGATCGCGTCGTCCGAGATCTTGGCGTATCGGCGCAGGAAGACATCGGAGGTGCAGACGGGAGTGTCGATGGAATCGTCGTTGATGATCGTATAGGCGAACGCTTCATCCATGCCGACCTTGCCGTCATTGTTGTAATCGGCGCCGGTCGTGCGCTTTCCCAATCGATCCTCGCCGCTCAGGGCGGCGAAGAAGTAGCTAGTGAAGTCGCGATAATTTTTCTGATTGATTTCCGTCGTACATCCGGCGGCGGGGCGCTGGGCGATGCTGGCGAAGAAGCCGCAGATGTTCCGATCCGTCAGCGGCGCGACAGGGTCGCCGTTTTGGAAGATCAGGTTGCCGAAGCTTCCGGAGAAGCACTGCGCCATCACGACCGTGACGGGCGTTTTCGCGGGCAGCTTGCCGATCGACGAGGCGAGGTTTTTGACCGTGAACTCGTTCTTATCCCACATGTCGAATTTGTTGTTGTCGACATCGCCGCTGTCGTTCGGGCTGCCGTGTCCCGTGAAGTAAAGCAGGGAGGGCTTATCCGCCGCCGTCTTCGCGGTGAGGTCCATGGCGCTCTCGACGCTTGCAGGAACGGTTGGCGCGTCCAGCGCCGGAAGCTTGGGCGCGCGCGTGACCTCGTTATGCCGCCTATTCTCGTACAGCACGGTCTCCGATTTCGGATTTCCGTCGGCGAATAGAATCCGCGTGTCGGCGCTGGGAGGCAGCAAGCTCCGCACGTACACGACATTGCTTTCGATGGCGACCTGATTGTGCTTGATATCCGGCCCGCCGCCGACGATCAGCGCGCTCAGCGGCGTGTCCGGCTTCGGCGCATTCTTATCGGCCGCGAATGTCGCCTGACAGACGCCGGCGCTCGCCGCGAGCGCGAGAATCGTCACCAGAGAGACGTGGGAAGTAGACTTCATTGCGTGTGCTTTCTTGGATGTTGGGATGCGAAATCGTTGATGCGGCTTCGTTGCTGGGGCGGCGTTGACCCATATCAAGCACGAAAATGAAGTGTCGTTATCCCCGTGCGACCGAGACGGCGGCCGCCGGGGCGGCCGTCTGCATGCGCTTTTGGAACTCGGCAACGCTCAGGCGGCCGGTGATGCGCAGGCTCTTGATCTCTTTGCCGCTCGGGTCCAGAAAGACGATGGTCGGCAGGCTTGCAAAGCCGTACTGTTTTTGCAGCGCGACATTGGCGGGATCGTTCCACTTCGTCAGATCGGCGCGCAGAGTGGTGAAGTTCCGTCCCAGGGCGGGCGCGACGTCGGGGTGCTCGAAAACGTCGTGCTCGATCTCCTTGCAGTTGACACACCATGCGGCCGTGAAGTCCACGATGGTCGGCTTGCCCGCCTGCGTAGCGGCCGCCGCCGACTCGGGAGTGTACGGCGCCCACGCCGGAGCGGCGGCGACGGCAGGAGCTGTCGCGGAGGGCGCGGCGATCGCCATGCGTGACCTTGAGAGGAACTGGGTGAATGCGCCCGTGTCGATGATCGTGCCGGCGGTCTTGTCGATCACGTTCCCTGTCTGCGGGTCGACGACGCCGTACAGGGGCAGCGCGACATCGCCGAACTTCGTCAGCTGAAGTTTCTGGTTGGCGGCGTCGCCGGGGCGGTCCGTGTAAAGCTGGACGCGCACGTAGTTGCCGAGTTCTTTGCGGACATCGGCGAGCGGGAATACGTTCTTCTCATTTTGGCGGCAGTTCGTGCAGGTGACGCCGGTAAAGTCGATGAAGAGCGGCTTGCCTTCGGCTTTGGCCTGGGCGAGCGCGACATCGTAATTCGTCAGCCATGTCAAGCCGTCCTCGGAGGCGGCGCCATTCTTCATTCCGTAGCCTGACGGCGGCAGGAAGGCGCTGAAGAGCGCGACGGGACGGCCCGCGAGACCTTTGAAGCAGTAGCCGGCCAGCACCAGGAAGAGCAGGGCGAACGCGCCGCGCGCCAGCGGGACTTTTGCGCCATGCGGCTCAGTTTCGGCGACAATGCCGAAGCGCAGGGTTCCCCAGAGATACAAAGCGGCGCAGAAGAAGATCAGCGACCATGCCGCCAACAGCACCGGTTCGGTCAGCAGCTTCCACTGCCAGACCTGATCGGCGTTGGAAAGAAACTTCAGGGCGGCGGCGAGCTCGACGAAACCGAGCGTCGCCTTGACGCGCGCCAGCCACACGCCGCTCTTGGGGATCTTGCCGATCCACTGCGGGAAGGCGGCAAAGATCAAGAAGGGTGACACAAAGGCAAACGCGAAGACCAGCATCCCGAGCAGCGGACGGAAGCGCTCGCCGCCCGCCGCCGCCACCAGCAGCGTGCCTAGAAACGGCGCCGTGCAGGTAAACGACGCCAGAACAAATGTAATCCCGAGCAGCGCAAGCCCCGTGACGCCGCCGTGTTTGCGCGCCGTATTCTGCATCGCGCCGAGGTTCGCGGGAAGCGTCAGCTGGATCGTCTCAAAGAACGACAGGGCGAATACCACGAAGACGACGAAGATCCCGAGGTTGACCCAGGGGTTCGCGGCGATCTTGTTGATGCCCGTGGCGCCGACTGTCGCCGTCACGATGGCGCCAAGCGCCACATACAGCGCGACAATCCCCAGCGCATAGCCCGACGACAGTCGAACCAGCTTTCCCTTGTCGCCATCGGCCTGCTTGACGAAGTTTGTCAGCGTGATGGGGATCAAGGGGAAGACGCAAGGGGTAATCAGGGCGAGCAGGCCCGCGCCGAGCGCGGCCAGCAGAAACAGTCCAAGCCCGGTGCTGGAAGCTTTCACCGCCGTCGCTGCGGCGGCGATGGCGGGCGGAGCGGCGATGACCTTCGCCGTCGCGAACTCGGGCCGAACCGTTCCGGCGGCCACTGTCAGTGTGACGGGCAGGGTGACGTCGGTGGGTGGGAGGCAGACTTTGTCGTTGCACGTTTGGTAGTGCAGGGTCACCGAGGGAGACGCAATCGGATCGCTTCCGACGCGAAATTGGCGCTGGAAGGTCGCGGCGTTCTCATGGTAGCCGACCTCGCGTCCGAAGTTCGCATCGAACTTCCGGATCACGGTGTCTTCCGTCGTTGGCCCGGCGCTTACCGATCCCGTCAGCGAAAGAATGTCCGTGACGGCCGGGCCATCGACGGCCGGCGTCACGGAGTACACATGCCAGCCCGGATCCACGACCGCCTTCACCGTCACTGTCGCCACTTCTCCGGCATGAACCGGCGAAGGGCTGACCGTGGCGGTGAAGTGGATCGGCGTCGGCGTGCCCGCGCGCGCGCCGGGCGCGAGCGACACGGCGAAGAACGACAGCAAGGCGAAGATCAGGGCAAGGGACGTGCGTTTCATTTCACGGTTACCGATGCGGTCACGGGCGCGCTGTCCGGCGGGAAGCAGCTGGAGTCGTTACAGCCCTGGAAGCCGAGCGTTCCCTTCAGAACCACCTTGCCGGGCTTGGCGGTCGGCGCGATGGTGTAGGGGACAAGGATCACGGCCTTGCCCTGGTAAACCAGCATCGGCTTCTTCTCATAGCTGACGGTGATCGATTTGGTCGCCGGGTACTTCGGCGCGCCGAACTTTACGCCGGGCGTGTTCTCCGCCGTGAAGACCGTCGGAATCAGGTCCGGGTCGTTGGGCTTGTTGGCGTTGATATGGAAGCCGGGAGCGACGTTGACGGTGATCGCCAGCACGCCTTTGCCGCCATGCTTGACGGCGGCGGGCTTTGCCGTCGTGCTCACCTTCGCCACATTCGCGCCGGGCATCTGGGCCAGCGCCGGGATGGCGGCGGTGATTAGCAGGGCCGCGGCGGCCGCAAAAGATCGTCGGGTCATGAAAGATTACCTCTAAAGCAGATGTTCTGAAAGCGTTACCGAATTAGACATTTATACGCAATGGAAAGTTCCAATGTTACGGCGATGCGGCTTAGTTAAGATTATGGGCGGCTCGGGGCGGCAAATTCAGTGTACCTTTTTTGAGCGCACTCGAAATCGTCAAAATCACGGTTAAGATCAAACGGCGGCAAGGACGGCGTGCGAAGCCGGGAGGATGTGGGCGTCCTCTCCCATGGCGTAGGACACCAGAGAGCGGGCGTGCAGAGTTGTGGTGTCGTAGAGCGGCAGCGGCGAATCATCCTGGCTCAATAACAGCATTAACTCCGTACAGCCCAAAATAATTCCCTGCGCGCCGCGTTTGGCCATTTCGGAGATAATTTCGGTCATCCGGACACGGTTGGCGGGGCTGACAATGCCCTGGCAGAGTTCGCCAAAAATGATCTCGTGGACCACGCCGTACATTTCTTCCTGGGGGGTGAGCACTTTGAGGCCCCACTCGCGGGCGAGATGGGCGCGAAAGAACTCCTGCTCCATAGTGTAACGGGTGCCCAGCAGGCCGATGGTGTGCAGTCCATCGGCTTCAATTGCTTCGCCGATGACGTCGCGGATGTCGATCAGCGGGATATTCACCGCCGCCTGCACTTCGGCGGCGACTTTGTGCATTGTGTTGGTGCAGATCGCCAGACAGCCCGCGCCGGCGCGCTCCAGAGACTGCGCGGCGGCGGCCAGCTTGCCGGCCATGGCGTCCCAGTCGCCCTGCTGCTGCAGAGAAACGATTTCCGCGAAGTCACAGGAGTGCATAACGATCTCAGCGGAGTGCAGTCCGCCCATCTTTTCGCGCACAGCTTGGTTGATCTGCTGATAGTAAATCGCAGTGCTTTCCCAGCTCATTCCGCCGATCAGTCCAATGGCTTTCATGGAGTGCTATCTTCCTCGGTTTGAGAACCGCCGGCCGCCAGGGTGAAGGCGCGCTCGGCGAAATTTACGGTGTAGGGAACCGACATCTGCTCGGACGCATCGCTCAGTTCCAGACCGACGATCCGCCCGTTCTGGTCGTAGTCCAGAATCAATCCGGAGCGGTGGGCCTCGCTTTCCTGGATCGGAGCGTTGCAGAACAAGATCCGCAGCTTGTCCTCGTCGGGATTATAGGTCACTTTCATCTTACGTTCGACTTCCCCTGTCCGTTCAGTATGCCGGTCGATCCTCAAATAAGTCCAAAATCACTCTTGCGCAACTCTTCAACGGGAATGCATTATCGAGCAGAGGCGCTTTTGATAGGCTTCGCCACGGTCACTCCCGCCGATTTCAGCGCGTCTTCCAGAGAGTGAGAGCCTTCGGAATAGCCCACCGTGGTCGCGGCGACTTTTCCGTCCTTGTCGATGATATATTGGGTGGGAATTCCCGAGACTTTGTACAGGCTGCCGGAAATGCTCTTGTCGCCGCGTCCCGCCGGATCGTAAGCCGTGGGGAAGCTGTAAACATCTTTCTTCGCCGCAACCCACTTGTCATACTCCGGCTTCGTGTCCCAGACACAAACGGCGAGTACGACAACGTCCTTGTCCTTCACCTGCTGATACACTTTGTCCAGATGCGGCATGCTGGCCTGGCACGGTCCGCACCAGGTCGCCCAGAAATCTAAGATGACCGTCTTGCCCTTGTAATCCGAGAGCTTGACGGAACTGCCGTCGGGCGCCGTCGCGGTGAAGTCGGGCGCGTCTGCTCCCACCGCCAGCAGTTTCGGCTCGACGTGCTCCGTGATCCCCGCCGGCGGCGCCCAGGCGAACTGCTTCGCTGCAATCGGCTTGTTCAGCGTCCACTTCAAGAAATCCGTACGATCTTCTTCACGCGTCTTTCCGTCCGATATGACAAACGTGGAGCGGCGGCGCGGCAATCCCGTCTTAGCATCGATCCAGAGCTTATGGACTTCCGTGATCGGAGGGCGTCCGCCAAACGAGCGGGTCGGATAGGTATCCGTGCGCAGGGTCATCGCGTGGCCATCCAGCTTATCGCTGCTGACCGTGCGCTTGATCTCAGGCGCCTCCGGAGCGGCGTCGGGATGGAAAACCACCCCAAGACTCGCCATGCTGCTGATTTCCGAGCTAGGCGCCTCGCCCGCCTTCGGCGTATCGATCAGGGAGTACGTCTTTTGGAAGCCGTTCACTTCATGCGCGGTCGTCCCGTCCGAGATCAGGGCCGACGGCAGTTCCCCCTTACGCATTGTGGGAACCAGCGTGGTGTGAAACGAACCGGGCCGGGCGATATCCGTCGTGATCTTATAAGCTGCGACCATCTTGTCCTGGCCAGCCGCGATGGACCACGTTTCTTCAACATGGATCGTTTTGGCGGAAAGAAGGGGCGACACTGGAGCGGCCCACGCGGGGACGGTGGCGGCGCTGAAGGCGGCAAGCGCGGCGAAGGCGATGCGCGAAGACCGTCGGGATGCTGGAATAACCATAGGGGCGAATCCTTGTATTGCGGGAAGAAGGGCGATGGAAGTACGCGCACGCCGGTCACGGCGTGCGCGCAGAGTGGATGAAGAGAGAATTAGCTCTTCTTATCAGGCTGATAGTAGTAGTCATCCTGGTCGGCGATTCCGGTGCGGGGACCGCGCAGGATATCGCCGATATTGTTCGTTTTGATGGCTGCCGACGAAGTCGGCAAAAGCACCGGCTTCATCGCCTTCACGTGTCCATCGCACCAGAGAATATTTGCGGAGCCTTGATGACGGCCATGCGCCCCAGGACTTTTGAGGGATGGCCAGGCCACCGTTGTGGAGCGATAGAGAGCGCCATTCCAATATCCCGCCGCGTCTAAAAGCAGAATCGTATCGCTAGGAGATGTAAACTTTGCCAGCGTCGCTTCGGTGAACTGGCCCGTGGACAAGTATATCATCATATTCAGCCCGTAGGCAGTGGGAACATTGGATGTTTCTTTGCTAATGCCTGCGGCGTCCATGCAATCCAAAATCGGGATGTTCTTCATATACGGCTGTAGCAAGCCGACGGTTTGGTCGGTGTTAATCCCGTTATTGCCGTACCACGTATAATTGCCGATTTGAGGGGGAAACAGCGTCTCGTCATAGTCCTGTGCGTATTGCATCCCGGCAAGACCGATCTGACGCAGGTTGGAGGAGCAGCTGATCTGGCGGGCCTTTTCACGAGCCTGGGCGAAGACGGGGAACAGGATCGCGGCGAGAATCGCGATGATGGCTATGACGACGAGGAGCTCGATAAGAGTAAACCCTGATCGCTGAGATCGGAAAGAAGGGCGGGTGACGGCTTTCATAAAAGTTTCCTTTGCGCTAACGTTTTTCACGGAACAGACGAACGGGGCCATGGGGGCCTCCTGTTGTCTGGTCAGCCGGATAGAAGTTTGACTATTTTGTCCGTAGTCAAACTCGCTTTTAATGAGTCTGCCGCGTCCTTGCGGTGTGGCGATCTGTCGGCAACATCGCCAACCACTGGATGAGAGTGATGTGTTTATTATACGGACCGACTCCCAAAAGACTCCTAAATCGTGGTGATTGAGTCTTAAATTTACCGAATATTGAAAATTTTTGGGTGAATTGTGCGAAAAAACCGTACTTATGCGCGCCTTTCCTGGCTTTCCTTTACGGCGTCCGACGCCGAGAGGGCTCCGCCCGCCGCCCAGGCGGCGGCGAACGTGGCGTCGCCCAGAGCGGCTTTGGCGCGGGCGGTATCGGCTGCGAGCTGCTCGGGATCGGCGGGGCTAAATGAAATTCCGAGCGTAGTTCTCAGGCTTTCCGAGGCGGAGAGCAGGCGAACTCCCGGTTCGAAATGACCTTCGGCGCAGGTCAGATGCCCGAGTTCCTTGACACACCAGGCTTGGACGCGCCGGTCGTCGATCTCCACGGACAGTTTCATGGCTTGAGCCAATGCGGATCGCGAATCGGCGTAGCGATGGTCGATCAGATTGACCGTTCCGATGTTGAGCTGGGAGATCGCCATCCGATGGCGGTCGCCCAGCTTTTGGTGTTCCGACAATGCTTGATGCAGCAGATCGCGGGCCGCTTCCAGATCGCCGCGATAGCGCGCCACCAGGCCGAGATTATTGAGAGCGGCGGCGGCTTTGTTCTGGTTGCCCAGCATTCGGTGCAGACGCAGGCTTTCGGAGAGAGCGTCCCAGGCTTCGGACCAGCGCTCTCGCGCGAGCGCGATCCTGCCGAGACTGTGAACGGCGCTGGCGGACATCGCCTCGTCGCCGGCGCCCAGCGCCAGGGAGCGCGCTTCCTCCAATAGCCGCACGGCCGGTTCGTAGTCTTCATGCATCATGGCGATCTCACCGAGCATCTCCAGGGAGGCCGCCATGCCGGACGCGTCTCCCAGCGCCCTCCAGGCAGTCAGCGCCTCGTTCGCATAAGACTCAGCCTGTGTGAGATCGGTCAGGCCGTGAAGCGCGTTTGCATACGCATGCAGCGCCCGCGCCCGCAGGCGCGGACTGTCTTCCGACGGATCGACATTGAGACTGAGCAGCAGTTCCAGGCGCTGCTGCGCTTCCCGGAGATAGCCGCGCATCTCCCAAAATATGGAAAGCGCCACCGCCATGCGCAGGCCTTTCTTTCCCTCACGGCGTGCGATCAGCCAGTCCAGCGCGGCGCGCAGATTGTCGTGCTCCGCGTCCAGCCGCGCGAACCATGCTGTCTGATCCAGCGACGCCATCGGCGGCCCTGCCTGCTCGGCGAGCGCCAGAAAGAACTCGGCGTGTCGCTTTTGAAGCGGCTCTTCCACAGCCAGTGTCCATTGCTCCACGGCAAACTCACGCAGTGTCTCCAGCATCCGGTAGCGCATCTCGCCGGCCGCTTCTTCCGCCGTAACGAGCGATCGTTCGTGCAATTCCGTGATCGCTTCGAGGGTGGAGAGTGGCGACAGATCGGAGCCTTCCCGGCAGATCGCCGTCGCGGATTCCAAAGTCCATCCCCCTCGGAACACGGAGAGACGCACGAAGAACGCCTGAAGATCGGGGGAAAGGAGCAGGAAACTGTACTCCAGGGTTGCGCGCAGGGTGCGATGCCGGGCGGCGATGTCCGTGCGGCGGCTGACAAGCAGATCGAAGCGGCGGTTCAAATGCGCGACCATCTGCGTGGGGGTGAGCGTCTGCGCCCACGCGGCGCACAGCTCGATCGCCAGCGGCAGCCCGTCTAGTCGGGCGCAGAGACGCGCGACATCAGAGGCGTTCTGCGGGGTCAGGGCGAACGAGGGGCGGACCGCCTGCGCGCGATCAACGAACAAGCGCACGCTGTCGATGCGCATCAGCTGCTCCAGCGCTGCGCCCTGCGGCGCGAAGGACAGCTCTTCCGTCGGGGCGTCCAGCGGGGGGATGTCGATCTCGCGTTCGCCGTTCAGATTGAGGCGCTGGCGCGAGGTAATCAAAATGGTCAGTGACGGCGCCCGCTCCAGCAGAGAGCGTACGATGGGCGTCGCCTCGTCGATCAAGTGCTCGAGATTGTCCAGCACCAGCAGGGAAGGCTGCGCCGCGAGCGCCGCCGCGACCCGCTCCAGCGGCGCGGCGTCGCCGCTGGGCGGCAGCATGAGAAGATCGGTGAGAACGCCGGGGATCAAGCGGGCGTCGCTGAGATCCGCGAGCGGCGCGAAGAAGACCGCGTCTTGGAAGTGGGGACGGAGGCGGGCGGCTGTCTCGATCGCCAGCCGCGTCTTGCCCGCGCCGCCCATTCCTGCGAGCGTCACCAGCCGCGCGCCACCCGTTTCTATGAGGCCCTGCACCTGCGCGATTTCCAGTTCGCGTCCAAAAAAACGCGTCATTTGCATGGGGAGCGCGGAGCCAGCGCGCATGGGAGCCGGAGAAGCGCTGTTTGGGGAGCTGTTCTGGCGAATACGCGCCATCATCTCACGTGCGGCGGGGGAAGGCTCGTCTCCCAGTTCCTTTGCGAGCAGACGCTCCATCTCCTTGAACTGGCGCACTGCGGCGGCCGGCTGCCCGGAGGCGCCGAGCAGGCGTATCAAATTGCAGTGGAGCTCTTCCGCGATGGGATCGGCGGCCAGCGCGCGCCGCGCATAGTCCAAAGCGCTTTCCCATTCATGGCGCTTCTCATGATGATCGATCAGGCGGCGCAGAACGGGAAGGTACAGGCCCAGCAGGCGCTCGCGCTCCGTGAGAACCCAGTCATCGTAGTATCCGGGAAGCAGGTCGCCGTGATAGAGCGCGGCGGCGTTCTGGAGCGCTTCAAGCCGAGCATCGTCCATGCTTGTGACGGCGTCGCCGGACTGCCCATTCCGGACGGCCTTCTCGAACTCCCCCACGTCCGTGGTGAAAGAAAGGGAATCGAGACCGACGGATTGCCGGTCCGAGAGGATCACACCGCCGCGTAGTGTTCCCGAAGGCTCCAGCTGGGTCCGCAGCCAGCCGACCGCCTGCGAAAGGCGATTGCGTCCGGCGTCGAGATCGGCATCCGGCCAGAGCAGGTCGATCAGCGCCTCGCGCGTATGACGCTGAATGGGGAAATAGGCCAGATAGGCCAGTAGAGAGGCGGTCTTTTGTGTTTGAAAGCGCTCTAAAACGAGGTCGCCGCTGCGGCCGCGCATCGCGCCGAGCAATTCGAATTTCCAGTGAGCGCGAGGCGATTCCATACGGCATTCTACCATATGGCTCACAAAGAAAATGTTCTGGCTCCCCTCTCCCGAAACGGAAGAGGGGAGCGGGGGTTACTTCGCGGATGCGCTCTTGGGTTCTGCGGGGATGTCCACGCCGAGTTTGACGAGCGCCTTTTCGAGCACGTGATCGTTCTCATCGTAACCGACCGTCGTCGCGGCGACCTTGCCGTCTTTGTCAATCACATACTGGGTGGGAATGCCCGTGACATGATAGAGCGAGCCGGCGATGCTCTTTTCGCTCGACTGCCCGGCCGGATCGAAGGCGGTCGGGAAGTTGTAAACGCCCTTCTTCTCCGTCACCCATTTGTCGTAGGCCTTCTTGTCATCCCAAACGCACACGCCCAGCACCGCGACGTCCTTGTCTTTGACCTGCTGATAGACCTTCTCTAAGTGAGGCATGGCCGACTGGCAGGGGCCGCACCAGGTCGCCCAGAAGTCCACCACGACCACCTTGCCCTTGTAATCCGAAAGCTTGACTTCCTTGCCGTCGGGCGTGATCGCGGTGAAGTCCGGGGCTGCCGTTCCGGTGGCCAGGAGCTTGGGCTCGGTGTGCTCCTTAGCGCCTGAGGGCGGCGCCCAGGCGAACTGCGCGGCCGGGATCGGCTTGTCCAAGGTCCAGCCGGTGAAGTTCGTCTGCTGCAAGACCGTGGTCTTGGCGCCCTGTTTGACGGAGACGGCCATTCGGAACGGCAGTCCCGTGTTGGGATCGACCCACTTCTTTTGAATAATAGTGTAGGATGCGCCGTCGCCGCCCTTGCCAGAGGGGTACGTATCGGTAAACACGTTCAATTTGCGGCCGCCCACGGTTTCGACGCTGGCGGTGCGCTTCACTCCTGAATGCGGGCTGGGTTTCTCATTGGGTTTCAACAGGGCGTCCACAGACGCCATGCTGTACGCCTGGGACTGGAACGACTGGCCCGCCGGGGGAATATCGCTGACCACGAACTCGTTGGCTGGGCCGTTATACTCGTGCGCCGACTTGCCGTCGGTCACGAAGTAGGACGCATGCTTGGGTGCATCCGGGCCGGGATTGGCGCGGACCATATCGATGCGGATCTTGTTCGGCTTTGTGACGCGCACGGCCATCTGGTAGCGGGGAACCAGTTTCTGCTGAGCGTCGGGCGCCAGAAATGTTTCCTGAACCTGGATTGTTTTGGCGGCGGCCAGCGTTGTCGCCGGGGCGGCGGATGCGTGTGGTGACGCCAGAACGGCGCAGAGCGTCGCCAGGACGCCAATCGTCTGAAATTCGCGAGCTGTGTTTGTCGTCATGTCGATGCCTCTTTCGTGGACGATTTTCATCAATTCGATGCGATTCAATAGTGCGGCCGAGAAGTTGTGTTTCATGAAGAGTACGCGGCGTTTCGGTAATTTTGTTCCCTATTTTGCCGTTGCGAACGTGCGGCGTGAAATAGAATATTCATTGAGCGCGCCGTCCAGCGCCACTTGATCGATCCAGAGCAGTTTGGGCTTGGGGCCGCGTGAGAATGTCAGGACGGCGGCGGTGAGGGGGACGCCGTCGCGGCGGTCGAGATAACGCAGCCCCGCCCCGCCGGTCGTCCCGGCGTTGCAAATCACGGTGGAGCCGACCAAATTGATATATGCCCGGTGCATGTGCCCGCAGAGGAGCAGAGGGACGCGTCCTTCCAGTGAGGCTTCCGCCAGCGGGTTGTGCGCACAGACGATGCTCGGTATCGTGTCCAGGCGCGCGACATCTTCCGCGAGTGCTCCGCTGGAGTCGCGCAGCGAGGCGAGCGGCGTGTCGACGCTGCCGATTCCCGCTCGTGCGGAGCTGGGATCAGGAAGGCCGAGGACGGTCAGGCCGTCCACCACGACGGGCTGTCCGTTCAGGATGATGGCGTTGGGATTGGCGCGCACGGCGGCGACGGTGGTCTGGGAGTCATGGTTGCCGGCAATGAAGAGATACGGAACGCCCAGTGCGCCGACGCCGCGCGCGATCGGCGCTTCGACGGGGGAGCCATAGTCGCTCAGATCGCCGGTGTCGATGACGAAGTTTACCTGAAACTTTTGGGCCAGCTCTCGGACGAAGTCGATGGCGGCCGTGTTGTTGTGGATATCGGAGATGTGCAGAACGCGTACGGTCTTGCTGTCGTCCTCCGGCGTGATCGCCGAATCTCCAATGCGGCCGTAGAGAACGTTGAGGTTTCCCGCGACGATCTTCAATTTGTCCGAGAGGGCGTTCGCGCTGCGAAACGCGCTGCTGACGAGCGTCGTGACCGCCCGCGCCTCGCGCAGCGAGCCGACAAAGGTGGGCTGGTCGAACGCCTTGGCGTTGTACGTCCTGAACGTCCCATAGAGCATGAGGCCCATGAAGACGCTTCCGAGGAGCGCCGCGGCGACCCATACCCGAATACGGCGCGCGCGAAGAAGCAGCGGTCCGAGCAGGGCGCCCAGCATCCCCAGCGTCACTTCGCGCAGGGCGAAGCGCGTCAGGCTGTGGCGCGCGACGGCGGCGAACTCCCGCTCCAGATCCTTGCGCGGCGGCATATGCTCCACCAGACGTCCCAGGTTTTCAAAGGAAACGGAGCGAAGACTGACTTCCAGAGCCAGCGGAGTCTTATGGGTCGCCGCCCTCACTTCGCCGAGAGGGGTGAACACCAAATGCGTCTCGCCATGCCGGGCGGGATGAATGCTCACCTGGACATCAAAGGCGCGCCAGTGGTAGGTCTGCGCGCCGAAGCTGGTGACGACAAAGGCCGCGCCGAGCAGACTCAGAACGGCCAGAAGAAACACGCGCAGTCCACGCCGCACGATGCGCTTTTGATGGAGATGACGCAGGCTCAGACGCGTCGAAGCGCGCTCGCTTGAATCCTGAGTGAGTTCGCTCAAATCGCGTCCGTTGTGACCCACTGAACTTCGAACTCTTCCCTGTCGCCCATGGCGTCCCGGAGAAGGGTGACCAGACGCTCATCGGCGCCCTCCAGCTCGAACATCTCCAGCGTGTCTTCGTTGAGATAATAGTCGGTATCATCGGCAGAATCCTCTTCCAGGTGGTTCATGAGGAACTCCAGCTGTTCGGGATTGATCGCGCCGATCTCCGCTCCGGTTTCTTTGTCGAATAGTGTGGTCATGGGTAAGCCTCGCCCGGCGTCGTCGCCAGTAAATTTCGGGTACAGGGTACCCGCGTGCTCATCAAATGTCTAGTTCTGCGTTGCCTGGATCGCCGGCGGCGAGATGTGTCTCACACGAGCCTTTTGTTCATGACGAAGCGCCCTGGCGTCACGAACCCGAATTTCTTATAGGCGTCGCGCGCCGCCGTGTTGCCGTCGGACACTTGAAGCTCCAGCGCCCGAACGCCGCGCTCCCGGCATGTTTGCTCCGCAAAACGCAGCGCGGCGGCGGCGACGCCCTGGCGGCGAAACTCGGGCTGGACGTACACATCGGTGATGGTCGCCTGACGCCCGCCAAACTCAATGTCATAGCCGAATGTCGTGATGAGGTAGCCGGCGGGCGCCTCGTCTGCGCGCATCAGGCAGATGAAACCCAGCGCGGAGTCCGTGAGCAGCGACGCGACGGCGGGGCGCAGCACGGCGTCGTTGAACGGAATATGCTCGTGCGCGTAAAGCTGGGCGATCATTGGCAGCAGCGTGTCGATGTCGGCCGGCGAGGCGATTTGTATGTCCGGCGTCATATTGTGAATCTTTCCTAGTAAGCTGTTAAGTTAAATTCTTGCGCGGAACGCGCAAGCCTGGCGAATGAATTCGCGGCTAAAAGTACGGTCACCCGCCTTCGCGGGTTCAGAAGTCCGCGAATGTCGACGGCTGTTTTTGTGGGCCGGTACCCGACGCGGCGGCCGATGAACATTGCCCGTCGTTGTCATGTCCATTGCTGCTGACTATCCCAGAGCCGCCGCCGCCTCAGCGTATCGCGCGTCTTGACGTCGTGTGAGCGCCTTGATCACAAATATTCCGAAGATGCTGGAAACAATGCTGAATGTTCGCATGATCAATTTGAGCGACTGATCCGGGCCGTCATAGGAGCCGGAAAGAATAAAAGCGCCCGCCGTGAGCATTGCGAGGACATTGAAGCCCCACCAGATATTGAGCAGCATCGTGACATGCACTCGATGTGCATTCCCTCCCGAGGCGGCCATCTCACGCTCCGGCGCTGTCGCTTGCCAAACTTGACGAAGCGCGAGATAAGGCGTAAAGAAGCAGACGAATGGGATGAGCTGAGACGCCGCGACGAAGCCTGGATTATAGGAAAGCGATGTGGCGCCCAGCGCAAACGTATTTTTATAAAGCCGATAATTCCAAATCAGAAAAAGAATGGCGCCAAGAACAGCGGGAATCATCGCGAGACCCGCGATCACATCGCCGCCTCCCATGGCTGCGCTGGGCTCCTGAATCTGCTTAATCACCGCTACCGTTTACATCACGATGACAGGAACTTGAGCCGTCACCACTCCTAGCGCCAAGCCTGCGGTGGAGGCGTATCCCGCCAGCATTGAGCGCCGCCGCTCGCGATGGTCATGCGCGGCGCTGGTCGGCGGGGGCGGCCAAACGTTTTCGAATTCGCTTGTTGGTGGGAACTGCTCCATGAAGCTCATCTTTCACAAACAGGGTTAAACTTGCAGGCTCGTCAAGGCTTCGGCGTGACGTATCTCTTCGCGCCTGGACAAACGTACTGCGAGGATGATCATGAGAATGCCGCTGATCAATGAGGTCAATCCGATGAATAGATAAGATGTTGGGTCAGAGGAGCTATTTACGTCTCTGGAGTTTAGAGCGATGACCAAGCTATAAAGGAGATAAGCAATCCACCAGCATACAATGATGGGAGCGAAGGGGACCGCTTTCCAGCGTCCACCGGCCTGTACGACGCTTGCTTGCGATGCTGATGCGCGCCAAATCTCTCCAAAGATGACGACAGGCTGGTAAAGATTGACAATCGGCAGCATGCACATCAGGACGGCGATCCCAGGAATGGATTTCAGGCCGTGAACACTCAGTGCGGTGAGATTTTTGTAAAGCCGATAGATCCAAACATAGAACAAAATTCCCGCGATCAGGCGTGGAAGATTTGAGATGTCCGTTAAATCTTGCGCCTCAGACGTTCTCCTGGGGTTCGCCAGCAGGACAAGCACTGCGGAAATGTTCAAAAGAACGGTAGTGGCGACAAAGCCGATCATCCAGCGTGTCAGCGCAACCGGAGACCGGTATTGCATCAGCAGTGTGATCCTCAGGCTTTGGGATTCGTCGGGCGTATTGCTGGGCGGCGGCGGCCAGACGCTGCTCGGGCTTCCGGTTGGCGGAAACTGTTCCATAAATAATGCTTTCTTAAAGATAAGTTGGGAATGATTGCGCCTGCTCCCGCGCCTTGGCTTCCTGGCGGCGCGAGATGGTGGTAACCACGGCGATGCTGAGGGCGACGGAGACGGCAGCCAGGATAAGAAAGAGTACGGTTGAAGCCACAGTTGTGAGACCGTTGGTAAGGACTTTGTCGAGCATTCTCAGGAAGAAAACATGAAGTATGACTGACGACCACCACCAGCCGATTAGAGGGGACGAGGGGACGCGCTGCCATGCGACCTCGTCTCGACTGTCAACACCGGGAGTTCCGGCCTTCCAAAGTTCATGGAAAACCATGAACGGGCGATAGAGGTTGACGACTGGAACGAAGAACCAACCAACCGCCCAGGCCGCCGTGGTTTCCAGCCCGGCGGCTTCGAAGCTGTCGAGGTTTCTGTAGGCGAGAAACGTCCAGCGCAAGAAGATGATCCGGTACGCAAGGTATGAGACGCAAATCAACCCTAAGACTAAACCCGCTACCAGCGTGCTGCTGATTGCGCTGATGCTTTGAATCGCATGACCGTGTAAGAGCTTAATCCCCAGAGCACCGATAAAATCGAATACGCCCAGCGCGGCGACGGCGCGGGCGAGCGGAAGAAGCGACACGAATGGGCGGAGCGTGGGGGCGATGTCCGGCGTCGTGGGCGGCGGCGGCCAGACCGAATCGCCCGATCCACCGGGCGGAGGGGAGTACTGCATGGTTTTCATCTTTCTTCAAGCCGTCTCATAATACAGAGCCGCCGCCGTCTCGGCGTACCGTGTTTCCTGGCGTCGAGTGAAAAGGAGTACTACAAAAATTCCCAGAATATGTAAGATAATATCGGCGAGGCCCAGAACAATGAGGGTCGGCCTGCTCCCGCCTGCGGTCATTGCGTAGACGCCATGGGCGTATGAACCTATGGTGACAAGAATAGACACACCCCAGCAGACGCTCAATAGCGCGGATGCGCGCACCTGACCCCATTCTCCGCCAGCCGCCGCCAGCTCCGCATCAGAAGCCGTCACACGCCAGACTTCGCGAAGCGCAAGATACGGGACTATGAGATTGACAACCGGGATAATCTGAAACGCGACTACAGACCACGGCGTATAGCGAAGCGCGGACACGCCTAGCATGGCCGTGTTTTTGTAAAGACGATACATCCAGATCAAAGAAAGGATGTTCTGAATCAGCAGAGCCGTCGCCGAAGCTGCTGAGAGAGGATCGATAAAATTGGATGGCTGGGGCAAGGTCCATCCGGCAATCCATACAACGACCGTCGCTGCTCCCAAAACGATTTCAAGAATTTTTGTCCCCACAACTCCTCGCGCTAGGCCGGCGGTCGAAATATAATTCGCCAGCATCGAGCATAGGCGGCTGCGCCTGTTGTCTTCGGCGACGACGGGCGGCGGAGGCCAGACGGAGACGGGATCGGGCGGCGGGGGCGGCGTGGTAGACATGATCTTTGTGCTATTATACGATAACTCCGCTCGCTTGTCCTGCATCCGTTCGCCGCGTACGCCGTTATGACCGATCCGATTGTCCAACTTGAGTTCCGCGATTTTGAAGGCGCGCCGCGCCGTCTGGCGTTCGCCGACCCCATCGAAATTATCTCCGCGCTGACCCTTTCAGAAGTTCTTCCTGCGCTGCGGCGCGTGGAGCAGGCGTCGCAGCGCGGCCTCTGGGCCGCCGGTTATGTCGCCTACGAAGCCGCCCCCGCCTTCGACCCGGCCCTGGCCGCTCCTCACGCCGGCGATCTGCCGCTGGTCTGGTTCGGCCTATTCCGAGAGCCCCTTGCCGATTTTTCAATGGAACAAGACGCCGGCGAATATGCATTAGGAGAATGGGATGGGGGCGACGCTGAGTACGGCGACGCCGTGCGCGCGATCCGTGAGGCGATTGCGGCGGGCGATGTGTATCAGGTCAACCATACGGTGCGCCGCCGCGCGGATTTTCACGGAGACGACCGGGCGTACTGGCGCGATCTTATTCGCGCTCAGGGCGTGCGTGGGTACGGGGCGTATCTGAACCTGGGCGATCAGCGAATCTTGTCGGCGTCTCCCGAGCTGTTCTTTGCGCTGCGCGGGCGGGACATCGCGCTGCGTCCGATGAAGGGGACGCGGCCGCGTGGGCGCTGGCGGGAGGAAGACGCGGCGCTGTCGCGCGAGCTGGTGGCGTCCGAGAAGGAGCGCGCCGAGAACGTGATGATCGTGGATTTGATGCGCAGTGACGTCGGGCGCATCGCCGAGATTGGCTCTGTGCATGTTCCTTCGCTCTTCGACGTTGAGACCTATCCGACGGTGCTGCAAATGACTTCCACCGTCGCTGCTCGTCTGCGATCGGACGTGGGCCTGACGGAGATCTTTGGGGCGCTGTTTCCCTGCGGCTCGGTGACGGGCGCGCCGAAGGTGACTGCAATGCGGGCCATTGCGCGCCTGGAAACGTCAGCCCGACGCGCCTATTGTGGGGCCATCGGTTATATTGCCCCATATCAGTCCGAGATCGTGTTCAATGTGGCGATCCGCACGGCGATTGTGGACAAGGCGAAAAATGCGGTGGAGCTGGGCGTTGGCAGCGGGATCACCTGGGACTCCGATCCGGAGGACGAGCGCGCCGAGGCGCGCGGCAAGGCGCGCTTCGCCGAGGCGCCAGCGCCTCCGTTCGAACTGCTGGAGACCCTGCGCCTGGAAGGCGGCGAGTATGTTCTGCGCGGGCGCCATCTGGAGCGGCTGCGCGAAACGGCCGAGTATTTCGATTTTCCTTTTTCTCCCGAAAGTATCGAAAGCGCATTGGACGACGTGTCCCGATCGCTCGGCGATGGGCCGTGGCGCGTGCGGCTTCTGGTGAGCGCCGATGGCCGGGCGCGCGTCGAATCTACACCGTTGCCGCCGGCCGCTTCCGACCCGCTTCCGGTGGCGCTTGCCAAAGAAGCGATCCATCGTTTTGATCCGTTTCTCTGCCACAAGACGACGCGCCGCGCGGTTTACGAGCGCCACAAGAGCGCGCATCCCGGCGCGTTCGACGTTTTGCTTTGGAACGAAGAGAACGAATTGACTGAGTTTACCGTAGGAAATCTTGTCGCGGAGATCGGCGGCCGCCTTTGGACGCCGCCGCGCGATTGCGGTCTGCTCGCCGGAACCTTTCGGGCGGAGCTGCTTGCCGCCGGCGAAATCGCCGAGCGAGCGCTCCCGCGCGAGGTGCTTGCGGAGGCGACGCGGCTGTGGCTGATTAACAGCGTGCGCGGGTGGGTTCCCGTGACGCTGATGGAGTGTGAATGAGAGTTATTGCGATGTCGGATGTCCACGCGCGGTTCGATCAGTTCCGCGCCGCGACGATGCCGGCGGCGGATCTGTGCGTGATTGCGGGCGATTTGACGAATATGGGCATGCGAAGCCCGGCGGAAATGCAGGCCATGACCGATTGGCTGCGCTCAATGGCGGAGACTTATCCCCATGTCCTCTGGATTCCCGGAAACCACGATATCGGAATGTCCGATGAGACCCTGTCCATTCCGAACCTGCACTGGATGCTGGACCGGACGCTCTCCTTCGACGATCCCCAGGGCGGCGGGCCGATGTCCGTTCACGGCGTTTCTTTGACCCCTGCCTACGAGACGCCGCAGCTGATGCGTCTCTGGGAGCGTCTGACGCTCGATCCCGAGGCCGAAGCGGCGGCTTACGACTTTCCCTACGCCGATATCGTCATTTCCCATGCCCCTCCCTACGGCCTGCTGGACCGTGCGGGCGGCCCGCATCTGGGTTCGCGACCGCTGGCCAAATACATCCAGAAGCATCAGCCCAAGGTCGTGGTCTGCGGACATGTCCACGGCGCGGTCGGCGCGCTGGCGCTCGGCCGAACACGGATCTTCAACCTCGCGAAGCGCTGGCGTTTGATCGACGTCGAATAATTCTCTCACAGTCTCAAGGACGGGAACCTTTCTGCCGACAATTGGGGAGAAGCTCGTAATTATACAAGCGGCTTCGTCACTTTAACGCCAGTCAGGAGCCCCGTCCACTATGTCCCTTCCATCCATCCGCTTACGCACGATTGCGCAAAAACTCTGCCTTGCCGTGGGACTTGCGACCGGCGCGGTTTTGATCACAACCTCCTGGCTTAGCTACAATACGAGCCGTCATCTTCTAGAGCAGCAGGCCGACGCAAAGGCGCTGGCGCTGCTGGATTCCACCGCCCGGCGTCTGGATACCTACATACAGCAGTGCGGCGCGCGCACCGACGCCGTCGCCGCGCGTCAGGAAGTCATGGGCGCCAAGCCCTATACAAAGATCGTTCCTTACCTGGCCGCGCTCCTGAAGCGCACCCCCGAGAACGAAGCTTACGACTTTTACATCGCCTACGACAAAATGAAGGCCAAGGACACGCTGTCCATGCCCTGGGTGACGCGCAAGAGCTGGCCGAATCTCGATCAAGTGACGTATGACTATCACGATCTCGCGCAGGATTGGTACAACGGGGCAAAGACAACCGGCAAGCCGTATGTGACCGAGCCGTACTTTGACGACGGCGGCGCCAATATCTCAATGGTGAGTTACACGCAGCCAGTTTATGGCCCCAATCATGAATTTGTCGCCGTGGCGGGTGTCGACCTGGCGCTCGACCAGCTGCGCGCCATTATGAGCGGCGTGCGAGTTCTGGGCGACGCCAAGGGCTCGGCGGAGTATTCCTATCTCGTCAGCCGCAATGGACAGTTGATCACGCATCCGGATGAAAAGCTGCTGCTGGGCAAGGGTTTTGCGGGCGCTCCCATCAAATCTCTGCCGGACGGTAAGCTGATCTCAGCGGATGAGCATGGCGAGCAGGCTGACAAGATCAACGGCGAATGGCGGCGCGTTTACTGGGCGACGGCGCCGTTTACTGGCTGGCGCGTCGTGATGAATGTCTCGCAGGACGCCGTCCTTGCCCCCAGCATCGCGCTGCGCAATCAGGCGCTCGTCATCAGTCTGGTAGCGACGGTCCTGATGCTGCTTCTCGTTTGGTTCATCGCCAATCGCCTGGGCCGCTCACTTGCGCCAATGGCGGCCGCCGCCGAAGCGCTCGCCAAGGGCGATGTAGATCAGACGATCGATGTCCATAGCAATGACGAAGTCGGCCGCATCGCCGACGCCTTCCGCTCGCTGATTGTCTACCAGAAAGAAATGGCGCACGCGGCGGAACGGATCGCCGCCGGAGACCTGCGGCAGACCACGCAGCCGCAATCGGACCGCGACGCCCTGGGCCACGCCTTCCAGGCCATGGGAGCCAACCTGCGGCGTCTGATCGGCGAGGTCGGCGCGAGCGCCGCCACCGTGACAGGGTCGGCGGCGCAGCTGGCGAGCACGGCGCGCAATGTTGGCCGCTCCACGGAAGAGATCACGGAGACGATGCGCGAAGTGGCGACGGCGTCCGAGCAGTCGGCGCGCGGCGCCGGCGATGTCGCCCATAGTAATTCGGTCCAGGCGAATTCGGTCGCGGACAGCGTGGGCTTGATGCGAAAGCTGGAGCACAGTGTGGACCTGGTGGCGGCGGACGCCGCGCTCGCCGCTTCCGAAGCGTCGAGCGCCAGCAGCGCAGCATCCCAGGGAGCGCGTACGGTGGAGGCGACTGTTCTGGGAATGCAGAACATCCATCGCACGGTCAGCCAGTCCGCGCAGATCATGGAAAGCCTGGGCGCCGCTTCGCAGCGCATCGGCGGCATCGTCGAAACCATCGACGCCATCGCCGCCCAGACCAATCTCCTGGCGCTGAACGCCGCCATTGAAGCGGCGCGCGCCGGAGAATCGGGCCGCGGCTTCGCCGTCGTCGCCGATGAAGTGCGCAAGCTTGCCGAGCGCTCCGGCGCGGCAACCCGCGAGATCGGCGCTCTGATCGGTGAAGTGCAGACCCGCACACAGGAAGCGATCGCGTCGATGGATGCTGGCCGCAAGGACGTGGAGAACGGCGCGTCACAAGCCGAGCAGGCGGGCGCGGCGCTGAGCGAGATCCAGAAAGTCGTCGAATCGGTGACATCGCGCGCCCAGCAGATCCGCGAGGCGGCTTCGCAAATGCGCGGCGCCACCACGGAAGTCTCTCAGGCGCTGGCCGCTGTCGCATCGGCCGTCGATCAAAACAGCGCGGCGGCCGAGGAGATGTCGGCGTCGGCCGAGGAAGTCTCCGCATCCATCCAAACCGTCACCTCGACGACGGAGCAGCAGAGCAGCGCGGTCGAAGATTTGGTCAACGCCTCCGGCGAGCTGGCTCGGATCGCGGAAGCGCTCCAGAATGGCGTCTCTCGTTTCACCCTCGACGCCGAACCTGAGCAGCCCGCCGCCATCACATCCGGCCGGCCAAAGCTGCGCATCGCCTAGCTTCGTGAACGGAGTTGAGATAGCCCTGCGTGTTCCGCGCAGGGCTTTTTTGTCTGTATTTCTCAATCCGCACTGAGAAAGTGAGCTTGGAACGCCGAAAATAAGACTGGTCTATGCTTGCGCCGCAAGCACGGACGACCCTAACACATATTGCATGCAGGCTCTTATGTTGCGAACTCAAAAATTATCGGACCGCATCCGTCGTTTGACCGAGGCCCCCAAATCTTCGGCGTGGTTTATTTTCGCCGTTACGGCCGTGACCCTATGCGTCATGACGGAATACGAGCAGATCAAAGAGCTCGTGGCGCCGGGACTGTCAAAGTGGCAGTCGCATATCGTGACGATCCTTTTCAGCGCCCTTGTGGCCGCCATTTCCACGGTGGCCGCCATTTCCACGGTGGCCGCGCAGCGGCGTTACTGGGCGCTGCATGGCCAGTACGAGCGTATTTCCGCAAAAGCTCCTGGCATGGTCTATCGCTTCACGCTCCACCGGGACGGAACTCCGGAGTTTGAGTTTGTGAGCGAGGGCTGCCGGGGCCTGTATGAAATGTCGCCCGATGACGTTCGCTGCGATGCAATGCGGATCATCAATCTCATCCACCCCGACGATCGTTCATCGTTCGATCAGACGGTTGGGGAATCCGCGCGGACTCTGGACCTATGGAAGTGGGAAGGCCGCTTTTGTTTGCCCAGCGGCGTCGAACGCTGGATCCAGGGCGTGTCGCGTCCGGAGCGCCGCTCGGACGGAGCGACCGTGTGGGATGGGGTGCTCGTTGATATTACCGACCGCAAAGCCGCGCAGATTGGTCTACAGCAGGCTCACGAAGAATTGGAGCTGCGCATTGAAGCGCGGACGTGTGAGCTGGTAGAGACTCGGGACTTTCTGCGGAGCGTGATCGACGCCGCGCCAAGCATGATCTTTATCAAGGATGACGCCGACCGTTTTGTGATGGTGAACCAAGCATTCGCCGACTTCTTTGGAGTGTCGCCGGAAGACATGACCAGTCTCAATCAGGTCGGCCCGGGCGGCGAACGCGAACGTTCCGCCGACTTCGACGCCCCGGGCGCGTATGTGCTTCAGGATCAGCGGGCGAAATTCGTCGCCGAAGAACAGATGCGGGATCGCGAAGGGGCGCCGCGCTGGTTCCAGACGGAGCAGCGTCCGCTGATCCACGCCGACGGAACGTGCAGCCAAATACTTGGGGTCTCCACGGAAGTCACCGAACGTAAAAGATCGGAAGCCGAGATCTGGCGGCTGAATGACGAATTGGAGCTCAACCTCGCGGAAATGCACGCCGCGTACGATGCGACGATCGAAGCGTGGGCCGGTTTTCTGGACCTCCGCGACAAAGAAACCGAAGGGCACAGCCGCCGGGTCACCGAGATGACGCTGCGCCTTGCGATCAAATTTGGCCTCAGCAATGACGAGCTTGTCCAAATCCGTCGCGGCGCCCTGCTGCACGATATTGGTAAGATGGGCGTTCCGGACGCCATTTTACTGAAGCCTGGCGCGCTGGACGCCCAGGAATGGGAGATCATGCGCCGGCACCCCGCGTATGCCCACGATCTGCTGGAGCCGATTTCGTTTTTAGCTCCGGCCATGGAAATTCCCTACTGCCATCATGAGCGCTG
>NZ_JBDSQY010000172.1:0-60577 GCF_039929585.1 Capsulimonas sp. | reverse complement strand
CTATGCAGCGACGCGATTTTCTCAAAGCGGGCTTCGGGGCCGCCCTGGCCGGCCCCCTTCTTCTCAATCCCTGGCAGACAAATCCCGCGCGGGCGGCGGATGCGCCTTCCTCGGACGGCATGGCCGTTGGGCCGCACGAGCCACTGCTGCGCAGCAAGCTCGATCCGGGGCTGGACCTCACGGACTCCGTCACGCTGGAAGCGTGGGTGAAGGCGTCGCCGATGGAGCAAGGGGGCGGACGCATTCTCGACAAGCTGGTCGCGGGGACGTCGGAAGGGTTCACGCTGGATACGTATCCGGGGAACTCACTGCGCATGATCGTGGCGAAGGGTGTTTGCTCTTACGATGCGAAATTGCCAGAAGATCGCTGGACGCATGTCGCCGGCGTTTACAGCGCATCGGGCAAAACATTCGCGCTCTATGTGGACGGCAAGCAGGTCGCCGCGCTCACGGACGGCGATTTTTCGCCGATGACAACGCCGAAGGTTTCGCTGACGGTGGGGGCCGATCCGGAGGGAAACAACGCCTTTCACGGGCGCATCCAGCGCGCCGCCGTCTACAGCCGAGCGCTGACGGCCGCCGAGATCGCGGCGCGCGCCGTCGATCCGGCAAAGAGTGTGAGCGGGGCAGTCGGCGAATGGGTATTTCCCGCAAGTCCCGGCCGGACGCTGGCGCCGATCCATGGAGCATTGGTTTTGACGAACACAAATTGGATACGTGAGGTCGTCGGCACGACGACTGGGCCGGCGAACGCCCTCGCGCTCTGGTATCAGAAGCCCGCGCAGGAGTGGCTGGAAGCGCTGCCCATTGGGAACGGCCGTCTGGCGGCGATGGTCTACGGCGGCGTCGATACCGAAACCTTGCAGCTCAACGAAGGAACGCTCTGGGGTGGCGGGCCGCACAACTACGACAACCCCGAAGGACTCGCCGCGCTGCCTGAGATCCGTCAGCTGGTCTTCGCAGGCAAGTTCCATGAAGCCGAAGAGTTAGTGAACGCGAAGTTTATGGGCAAGCCCGCCGGCCAAATGCCGTATCAGACGGTGGGCAATCTCAAGCTGAGCTTTGCCGACAGCGGCGACATCGTCGATTATCGGCGCGATCTGGATCTCGCTTCAGCCACAACGCACGTCGAATATATGGCAGGCGGCGTCAAATTCGCGCGTGAGACATTCGCGAGCGCGCCGGACAACGTGATCGCTGTGCGCATGACGGCGGGCAAGTCTGGAATAATCAGCTTCACCGCCGCCTTTGACAGTCCCCAGAATATCACGGCTTCTTCCCCCGATGTCCATACCATTGCGATCGATGGGCGAAGCGGCGACCGGGGCGGCGTCCCCGGCGCGGTCAAGTTCCAGGCGCTCGCGCGCGTGCAGGCCGAGGGCGGCCATGTGACGTCCGAGAACGGGAAGCTCACCGTCGAAGGCGCGAACGCCGTCACATTGCTGATCTCCATCGCCACCAGTTACAAAAACTATGAAGACGTGAGCGGCGACGCCCCCGCGCTCGCCCGAAAGTATCTCGACACGGCTGCAAAAAAGCCGTACACCCGTCTGCGCGAGGCTCATCTCGCCGACTATCGCAAGCTATTCGACCGGGTCGCCATCGACCTGGGGACGTCGCCCGCCGCCAAACTGCCGACAAACGAGCGGATCGCCGCCTTCCAAAATGGCGACGATCCGCAGCTCGCTGCGCTGCATTTTCAATTTGGCCGTTACCTATTGATTTCATGCTCGCGCTCCGGCGGCCAGCCCGCGACGCTGCAAGGCTTGTGGAACCACGAGATGGATCCGCCGTGGAGCTCCAAGTATACGATCAATATCAACACCGAGATGAACTACTGGCCCGCAGGGCCCGCCAATTTGATCGAATGCTACGAGCCGCTGTTCGACATGATCGGCGAGATCGCCGTCACGGGCCGCCACACGGCCAAAACCCAATACGGCGCCGGCGGCTGGGTGACGCACCACAATACCGACGCCTGGCGCGGAACCGCGCCCGTGGACGTCCCGTGGTCCGGCATGTGGCCCAGCGGCGGCATGTGGCTGTGTAAGAGCTTCTGGGATCATTACGAATTTACCGGAGATGAGGCGGCCCTGCGCCGCCACTATCCCGTGATGAAGGGCGCCGCCGAGTTCTTCTTAGATACCCTGGTCGAGCATCCCGAACAGCATTATCTTGTGACCTGCCCGTCGGTCTCCCCCGAGATCGGGCACGCCGGCGGCTCCATCTGCGCCGGGCCGACGATGGACAACCAACTGCTGCGCGACCTCTTCGACGCCTGCCGAAGCGCCGCCGCGCTGCTTGGCGTGGACGCCGATTTCCGCGCCCGTCTCACCACCGCCCGCGCCCGCCTCGCCCCGGACCGCATCGGCAAGGCCGGGCAGCTGCGCGAATGGCTCGACGACTGGGACATGGAGTCGCCCGACCGTCACAACCGCCACGTTTCGCACCTCTACGGCCTCTATCCAAGCAGTCAGATCACCAAGCGCGGGACGCCCGAACTCTTCGCGGCGGCGCAAAAGTCGCTGGAGATTCGCGGCGACGACGCCACCGGCTGGAGCATGGGCTGGAAGATCAACCTCTGGGCGCGCCTCGAAGACGGCGACCACGCGCACAAGATGATTTCGATGCTGCTCACCCCGCAGCGCACCGCGCCCAATCTGTTCGACCTGCACCCGCCGTTCCAGATCGACGGCAACTTCGGCGCCGTTTCCGGCGTCTGCGAAATGCTCCTGCAAAGCCACTCGGACACGATCCACCTGCTCCCCGCACTCCCCAGCGCCTGGCCCGCCGGTCACGTCCGAGGTTTACGCGCCCGACCCGGCGCCTCCGACATCGACATGGCCTGGACGGGCGGCAAGCTCCAATCCGCCACGATCCGCGCCCGCCGCGCCGGCCCCATCCACATGCGCGCCACGGGAGCCTATCAGGTCCAGGAACACGGCCAACAGATCGCCATCTCCAACGCCGACGGCGTCGCAACATTCACGGCGTCGAAGGGTGGGGTGTATGAGGTGAAGGGCGTTTGAGCATACGATTCGGCCCCCCCTGCCCCCCAATCCTGGAGGAGGAGAAGATGCCCCCCGGCCCCCACAAGGGGTGTAAACCATAACAACGTTTGCGTGGCAAAGATTTGTCACGTGGACGGATATGAGCTTTTACCCCTTTGGGGGCCAGGGGGATTCTTGATTCCTCCCCCAGGATTGGGGGCAGGGGGCCGTTCCTGCTCTCCCCAGGATTAGGCAGGGGCCAAACTGCATGAGTATCCATCAATAAACCAGCCAGATTCGCACTTGTGGGCCGCAGGAGGCGGTGATATACTTGTGAGAGTACTTATCATACACTCCCAACGAAAACCCAGAGGAAAGAACTTATGTCAACACATCGTCAACAAGGCTTTACGCTCATCGAACTGCTCGTAGTCATAGCAATCATTGCAATCCTTGCTGCGATCCTCTTCCCCGTTTTCGCCAAAGCGCGGGAAAAGGCGCGTCAGGCGTCCTGCGCCTCCAATCTCAAGCAGATCGGTCTGGCGATGATGCAGTACATTCAGGACAACGACGAAAACTATCCATTCGGCGGCACGACCACGATCGAGGGCCGTCAAGTTAACATGTTCTACGGCCTGTATCCGTACACTAAGAGCGTCGGTGTGTTCGCCTGCCCGAGCAACCCCCTGAACCAGTCGGCCATCGGCTACGGCAACCGGGGTCAGATCCCCGATGACCTCCCGGTTATCCCGGCGTCTTACTCCACGCCCTACCAGCTCTTCAGCGGTTCGTTTGGCGCCCCGCACTCCATCGCGTGGCTCCAGGAGCCGGCGGCGAAGATCATGGTTGCCGAATGCCGCCAAGCCGCCAGCTTGAACGAGACCAACCTAGCGTGGGATGACTGGAACGGCACGCAGTTCCAGATCCAGGGCTTTGCGGGCCACACCGGCGCGATGAACGCCCTGTTCTGCGACGGCCATGTGAAGAGCGTGCGCCCGGAGAGCACCGCCGGCGCGAACGGCGTCCCAAGCATGTGGGGCAAATTCGGCGATACCCCCACCGACTCAACCTGCGCCGCCGGCGTCGCGTCCAGCGACGAGTTCAACTGCAACGGCTACTCCGCCGGCGCCACCAAAGCCCTCGCGCTTCTGAGCGCCAAATACAAATAGCGCGCGTCCCCACACGCAGTCAGCGCCCCATCGCCGTCTCCTTGGAGTTTGGCGGTGGGGCGCTTTGTCATTCCCTATTCCGTTCTATCCTATCCGGCTCGGCGGCGGGGGCCATGTTTGTGTCGCGATCGGACGCTTGGGATCTTCCCCTCGTCGGTAGGAGCGGGCGGCTTCCAGGAACTCGTCCATGAGCGATGGATCGCCAAAGGAAGCCTTGGGAATGATGAAGCCCTGCGTGGGCGCCCACATGAACACCAGATAGTTCTGGCTTTGCGTGATTTCCGTCAGCGAACTCCATGGCGTATTTGTCGTGAACCGAAGTTCTCGGATTGCAATCGCTTCCGAACTTATCGTGACGGCGAAGTCTCCGATGGCGCCTGGACTGTTCTTGATCGACGAAATCATGCCTGCTCGCTCAAAGCCCCTCACTAAGCCAGCCCAGCATTGCGCCGAAATGAAAATGATCCCGAGTGATTTGCCCAATGGGCAATGCGCGATGGCGAGGATAATGGCGACCACGACGGGGAAAAAAATCACGAGACCATGGAAGCGCTGATACCAAGGCAATCGCGAAAGCAAAATTTTATGGAATTTGAGATAGTCGTCTAACTCTAACCGATAATTGTGCGTCATGAAGCGGCCTTACAATCTCCTTCGATCCGGCGGCGGGGGCCACGCGGTGGTTCCGGGAGTGTCAATATGGTCCGTGTGCGTTCCCGCCTGATATGCCAGCGCCGTATTGAAAAACGCGCGTGCGTGCTCCTCGTCTGCAAACGCTGTCTTGGGAATCACGAAGCTGCGGAGCGGAAGCAGCATAAAGATGAGGTGCCGAGGACTTTGCGTCACGTCAGTCATCTTCTCCCAGCGGGCGCTGATCGCGTAAGTCGGATTTTGAAAGCGAAATTCCTCTGGCGTGATGGAAATCGTGCAGACCCCCGTCATATCGGTCGCATAGCCGTTTTTGAATCCCTGGTAGATGACATTCGTCTGGAGCAAATACGAAATCGCTCCGACAACAGCGACGATGGGGATCGCGAACAATAGGGGGATTTGATCGAAAAAGCAAACGCCAGCGGCGATCAGCGGCATGAGACTACGCCGAACGATACGAATAAACTTCCAGCGGGGGCTGCGATTGACGAGATAAGTATTGATCTGAAGGTAATCCTTGATCTCCACGCGAAAGGCTTGTTCCATGTTGTGATGGTACCTGATATATGTGGCGGGCTAGGGGATAAACCTACGTGCGCCGAGACCCTGTGAGGAAGTAGAAGTAGACTTCCAGCACGCCGAACACGACCCAGGCGGTCCCGAAGATCCAGGGGGTGAGCAGGGCGAATTTGAGGCTGCGGACGTGGATCTCGTCGATCTGGGGATCGACGATCTGGCGCTGGAAGCGGGCGAAGAGGTTCTGGTTGATGGCGCGCAGCCAGTTGTAGGGCCGACCACGCACGACGTAGTAATCGTCGAGGGCGTCTTCGTGCGAGTCGGCGGAGGATAGGGCGGCGCATTTGTCGCGCCAGAGTCGAATGACGTCCATGGCGCTTGTGACGCCTTGATAGGCGAGCACGGATGTCGCCAGGCCAATGGCGCCGAGGATCAAGGGAAACACCAGACGAAAGAGGTGGCCGTGCGGCGTGGAGTTCGCCAGAGCGAGCACCGTGGCCGAGACGAGGAACGATTGGGAGGTGACATAGGCGTTCACGCGGTTGGAAAGCAGCGCCCATTCGCGCGCATCTTCATCGCGATAAAATTTCAGCTTGGCGATCTTCGAGTTCAGCGTCGAAACCTGCTGCACGTGATCCAGCCGCGCCGCCAGAGCGCTGACCTGTTCTTCGATTGTCTTCTGCTCGGGCGGACTTTCGCTCAAGAGTCGACTCTCCTGCGCTGCGGCGCCGGCGGCCAGTCGTCTGCCGTTGGAGCGTTTGGGCTGGCGATTCCATTTTGATAGGAACGGGCCGTCTCTAGAAAAGCGCGGGCGTGTTCGGCGTCGCGGAAGGAGCGTTTGGGGATCATGCAGCCGGCGTTGGCAGAGATCAGAAATATCAAATAACGGGAATTCTCCGTGATTTGAATGATCTTTTCCCAGCGAAACTGCGTCTCATACGCCGAGTTGGTCTCGATCAGCATCGTCGGCGTGATGGTCGTGGTGAACAGGCCCAGCGTACCGGGGCGCTGCTTTACGGAGAGGACCATAACTACTAACAGGACAAACACCAAAGCGCATAAGATAACCAGCGAGAACATCGCCCAGATGGCAAGCGCGCGCGGCAGCGGCGCATGGGTGTGGGTAAGCGCCGGGATAATGAGCGGCGCCGGCATGAGCAAAATCACCAGCAGCCAGAAAGCAATCTTCAGCGGCTTCTGTTGGAAATAGTAAACATAGAACGCAAGGTAATCCTTGAGATCCATGCGATAGGTTTGCTCCATGATATCATGTTACCTGATTTATCCATGCGCCGGGGCGGCGGAGGCCAGGCGGTGGATGTGGGCGCGTCACTCAGCATTCCGTTCTGGTAGGCGCGGGCGGTTTCCAGGAACTCGTGGGCATGTTCGGCGTCGCGGAAGGCGGCTTTGGGGATCATGCTCCCGTAAGCCGGACTGTATAAAAACACCAGCTGATGCTCGGACTCCGTGATCTCGATAATTTTCTCCCAGCGAGTGCGCATCTCGTGGATTGGACCTTCGATGCTCAGTCGGGTTGGGTCGATCACGGCGGTGAACAAGCCTCTCGCCCCGATGGTGAGCTTGAGCTGGTTCGACATCGTTTTACGGAAGGCCCAGAGAAGATACGGGATCCAGAGCGCGGCGGCAAGAGCGGTGAAGAGAAGGATGGCTTCCCAGGGAAGCCGCAGCAAGCTGGTGGCGACCGCGACGAGTCCTGGGGCGACGAGCATCAACAGATATCGCTGATGTGAGTATTTTGGGTTGCGTTTGCGCAGAAACGCCTGGAACTGAAGGTAGTCATTCACCTCCAGCGTATACGTCTGTTCCATATCTCTCGACACTGCCCTATTCCAAGTATGACTGATAATTGTTAAACGATCGCCTTCCTATGCCCACAGCTAAAGCAGTGGTCTAATCAGGGGTAAGGCGGCTGAAGCCGACTGCTGGATTTCGGATTGTGGCGAATGCCCATCTTCTCCGATCCTTATCTGGCAGCCTGCTTAAGCTGGCTTCCCTCTGATTAGACCACTGCTTTAGCTGTGGGAAGCGAGCGAGAAAGGCTATTCCTTCATGTGCATGTTCGGAAGATCGGCGGAACAGAATCCCCACTTGCCGCCCGTCGAGGGCGTCAGCAGGTTCCATTTGCCGGCAAGGAACAGCATAAATTCCGTCCAATTCGTGTCGAAGTGCCAGTAGCGCATCAGGCAGTCATGATCGCCGCTGGAGTACCACTTCTCCTGTGCATCTTTGTTTTGCTTCTTGGTGAGGTTGTTGTGACTGGCGTAATCGAGGTACTGATCCAGGCCGTGGTGCCGGCCGCCGGTCGCGTGGCCGAGCTCATGGGCCGCGCTGAACAGGATGAGCCGGTCCACCAGCGCCGGCTTGCGGGCCTGCATGGTCGCTTCGGCCTCGGCGACATCGATATGACCGTCGGTACAGCCCTGCTGCGCGTCGGGGAACAGGCTCTCCATCGGCGTGTTGGCCGGGAGAACACCAGCCCAATCATCGATTTCATGCGTGATCGCAGGCCGGGAAATGGCGATGCAGTCGGTCGTCATGGGACACTGCGGTCGAGCTTCGTCACTGCCGGCGACCGGGCGGGTAAACGCGGTCTTGTCGGGGAGGTGCAGGTCCATCATCCACACGGCGGCCTGCGGAGTGCTGTAAGGCGTAGTGTTGAAGTTAATCCAGCGTGGATTGAACGTTCCTCCGATATCTTTCAGCCGCGCTCGCTGATGAACGTAGTAGACATCGACGCCCGAAGCGTTCGCGTATAAGTCAGCGCCCTGACGGTAAATTTCCCGGTCATCTCCGGTGGGGAAGACGAACAGCTTGCGCTTTTCCTGGCCCAGCCGCTGGAATGTCTCGCTGTGATCCGGATTGTCGATCAAAAACCCCCGGTATTCTTCGTAAAGCGAAAAGCCGTCGCCGGGCGTTTTCCAGCCGGCGGGTTTATCTTCTTCATCCCAGTTTGCTCCCAGCTTACGGTCGAAGATGCCTTTCTCGATTTCGTATTGGTCGGCGATGTTGTTGAAATCGTCGTCGAGCGGGATCGACAGAAACGTGTCCGTGTTTCGTACGCACTTCGAATCCAGGCCCAGCGTCTCGCACTTCGCGTCGATCTTGCCGTAGGCGCCGGTGTCGCGGGCGCACACATTCACTGTCGCCTCCCGCGCGGTAGCGCTGGTGGTTTTGACATGCTGCTCGTCCACGCGGACAATGCCGGGGGGCTGATCGGCCGGAAAGAACAGGCCCTTTTTTGCGGGACTGTCGGCCGGGAAGTCCATGCAGACGCCCTTCTGATCGCTGACATCATGCAGATAGATGTCGATCAGGCCGCCGATCTGAGTGTTCGGCTGCGTCAGACCGCCGTCGCTCTTTGCGGTCGGCGGTTTCGAGGCGTCGTGCATCACAATATGCACTGCGAGAGGTTTGGGATCGCCAAACAGCTCCGGATGGCTCGTGTCGGTGGCGTCCGGCATCGGCTCCCAGGCTTCGTAGAGCCGTTTGTTGACGGGTTCGATGAGAATATCCATCGGCTTGGGACGAAGCGTGATGGAAATGGAGCTTTGGGCGCTGTAAGTCATTCCGCCGACCGACAAGTTCGAGGCATTCTCATTGCCCGTGATCGTGGCCGTCGCTCCCGATTTGATGGCGGCGACGAGCGCCCGGTAAGACAATGTCATCTTCGGGATGGGAGTGGATTTGCCTGGGCCTAGCAGGACGTTTTCAGCGGCAAACGGCACGGAGAGACCACCGCCGCTTCCGCCGGGGTCGTTAGAAGTCACGCTGCGGTCCTTATCATACGTGGTGGTTGTCCCCTTCGCCACGCCGCCGCCGCCGCCCGATGGGTAAAGTAAGTCACTCTTGCCCGTGGTCACCAGCTGCATGCTGAAGATACCCTGAGTAAGCGTTCCCTTCGAATCCGAGCCGTTTCCCTTGTTATCCTTCGAGCGAAAATGGTACGATCCGCCGCCGGCCTTGGCGATCGTCGCGCCGCTGGCGGCCGCGAGCGGCTCGAACCGGAACGAGGAGACCTCGGCGTTGGGGTCCATCATGGTCGCCCAGTAATCGCCTGTTCCGTTCAGCCTTGGGTACAGCATCGCCCTGGCTGTGTAATTCGTCTGATATTCTTCGCTGCTATTCTCACTATGCCCGCTGTAATTGGCGGAGACATGGATCGTGCAGGGGATTCCTTCCTGCTCGCCCCGCTGCGCCGCCGCCTGGCTGCCGGGCGCCGTTCGTGTGGGAGGCCGGTACTGCGATCCGTTGCCCACCTGGCCATTCACCTTCTCCACAAGCTTTTGCGACCAGGCTTGCAGCTTCGCGATATCCGCTCCTGTCGGCCGCTTGCCAGCCTGGACCTTGCGCATGATCGCCGCGATCTCCGGAGGCGTGCCCGGCGGGACATTCGAATCCACGCGCCCGTCGGCGCGTCCGATCGAGGGGCAAAGCGCGGCGCAAACGGCGGCGAGGGAAATGGCGGTGAGGATTGCGTGGAAAGAGCGTCGTGTGCGACTGCCGTTCATAGAGTTCTCCGATAACAACGTTGAGTAGTGCGGCCGGCGCGCCGGTCGGCGGGATAGGGGAGAACATAAACCGATATCCACGAGTTTGGCGACAGAATCCGCAAATAAGTTCCCTCGTGCTATTTATAGTGGTTTATGTGGATAATATTACAAAAATATCGTTCACTTGTTTAATCTCAGCAAAATGGTTTTCGCAGCGGTGATATTGCGCCGCCTGCAAAATTCAATCATCCGTGGTAAAGGAGTGTAACAATGGCGGCCAGGAAAAAACGTGGCGTGAATACGGGAAATTCGGGAGATGCAAACGCGACTTCGACGGAGCCGGAAGGCGCCGCTTCGGACACTCCCGAAGTCGGCGTCGTGAAACCTCAAGGCCGCCTTGGCGGAGCAACACGCGCGCGCGGCCGGCACAACCGCGGCGGCATTTCCGAGACGAATCAGCCCACCGGCAATCCGAATACAGCCGATGGATCGAAGCGATGAACGCGCTTTCTCATTCGACTCACCGCCTTGGGAGCGAGCAGAAGTAGAAAGAAAGACAATCTTTTGTTCCTAATCGAAACGTTTGCTCCTTGGCGTTATCGTACCTGATTTATCTCATGCGGCGCGGCGGCGGAGGCCAGGCGCTGGCGGCGGGCTCAGGCGCATCCAGCAGCATTCCGTTTTGGTAGGCGCGCGCGGTTTCTATGAAGACATGGGCGTGTTCGGCGTCTTGAAAGGCGCCGATCGGAACGATGTAATAGCCGTAGCTCCCCATGACGAAAATCAAATGCTTGTCGCTTTGCAGCAATTCACTGAACTTTTCCCAGCGGACGCGCATCTCGAACATCGAGTGTTCGACGCAAACCCGCTCGGGTGAGATCGCAATCGTGTTGACGCCTTTGTAAGCGACGGAGGCCTTCTTCAGCGCCATCCGACCGACCCCTCTGAGAAAGAAGAGCCAGCCGATTTCGAGCGCGATAAGAATGGAGGCATACATCCAGAACGGCAAGTGCAAGGGGTAGAGCTCGACACCTGTCAGCCCCGGGATGAGCACCCATCGAATGATGAAGAACCGGATCGGAGTCGGGGTGCGCTTGACGAGGAATGCGTTGACCTCCACAAAATCCTTCATCTCAAGACGGTATGTCTGCTCCATCGAAGCGTGTTTCATGTCCAACCAGTATAACACACTTGGCGATTCCACACAAAACGCGCCGGTGCGCCCGTTTTGTTGCCGGCGAAAATAATTGCAATTTTCTAATGACTTGGCGCCCATTATGCATTATTATGGATGGATCACCGTCGACCACCCACCTACCCACTTGTTCTTTGGTAACGCGATGTCGATTGTATGCTTCCTATACTCTAAACTCTGCCCAGGAAACGATATGCAATCAAAGAAAAATACGAGCGCTGCGCTGGCGTTCGCCTTAATGGCCGGCGTCGGCGCTCTGACCGCCGCGCCGTCCCACGCGGCCACCACCATATACGTGCTGCCCGACATCGGGACGTTTCCGTATCGGACCGAGGGCAACCTGGCCGCGAAATATTCGGGCGACGGCTTTGTCAATTACTACGGCGATGTGGCCGGCATTCAGGAATTCTCCCATGAGTTTTCGATCAACTACGATTACTCCAAGGTGAGCGTCCAGGTCGACATCTCCGGCCTCGCCGGCCAGAATATCAACAACGCCAGCGTCAGCTTCGATCTGCTGGAAGGCTACACCGGAGTGAAGACCATCGGCGTCACGTCCTTCGCGGACCCGACCGGCCAGCTCGGTTACGACTTCTTCAGCACGCCGCCGGTTCTCGGAACGACCTCCTTCACAACGACCGGCAATCTAGGCTCGCAGTCCGGCGACATCACCGCGCTGCTGCAATCGGCTGTCGCGAACGGCGATCAATACTTCGCCTTCCAGCTGGCCGATATCAACCCGTTCGAAGCCTACCAGTACACCGTCGACTACCACAGCGCCGGCGAACCGGGTTACCCCAACGACACCTATCTCTTCGACGCTCCGAAGCTGCGCCTGACGGTCAACTCCGCCCCCGCCGTCCCCGAACCCAGCGGCTACGCCGCCTTCGCCATCGGCGCCCTCGCCCTCGGCAGCCTCCTCCTGCGCCGCCGCCGCGCGACCACGCTCTAAAACACAAAACCCCGGAGACCTTGGGGAAGGTCTCCGGGGGCGTCCCACAGCTGGAAGGCTGTGGGCTAAGCTGAGGCAAAACCAGCTAAAGCAGGTTAGGATCAGGATAACGAGGGCGTTACCGTAGTCCAGGAGTCTGCTTTAGCTGACTTCGCCCCAGCATAGCCTACAGCCTTCCAGCTGTAGGGACAGGGCGGCTTCCGTCTCCGTACAGATTCCCCTTTACAACCCCATTCCCCCCGAAACCTCAATCCTCTGGGCGTTCACCCATCGGTTATCCTCACTCAATAACGAGGCGACCATTGGGCCGATGTCGTCGGGCAGGCCGGCGCGGCCGAGGGCGGTGTGACTGGCGACGAGCTTGTTGATTTCAGGGTTGTCGCGGACCATGCCGCCGCTGAAGTCGGTGGCGATGGCGCCGGGGGCGACGGTGTTGACGGCGATGCGGCGCGGGCCGAGTTCCGCCGCCAGGAAGCGTGTCAAGACCTCGACGGCGCCCTTCATGGAGGCGTAGGCGGAGCTTCCCGGATACGACATGCGGGTGAGGCCGCTGGAGATGTTGACGATCCGACCGCCGTCGTTGATCACGGGCAGGAGTTTCTGCGTCAGGAAGAAGACGCCTTTGAAGTGGACATTATAGACGGTGTCCAGCTCTTCTTCGGTCGTCTGATCGAAGGCGTTGTGGAGCGATGTGCCGGCGTTGTTGACGAGATAGTCGAACCGGGCGGCGTCCATTTCTGTCAGCGCCTCGCGCACGCTGTCGACAAACAGGTCGAAGGCGGCGATGTCGCCCGTATCGAGGCGAAGTGAGACGGCTTTGCGGCCCGCTTCGGCGGCGAGGGCGGTGACTTTTTCGGCTTCCGCCAGATTTGAGTGGTAGGTAAAGATGGTGTCGACGCCGCGCTGGGCGAGGCTCAGAACGATATTGCGGCCGATGCCGCGGCTGCCTCCCGTGACAATCGCGATCTTATTTTGTGTGGACATTGCTTACTCCTGGCGATGTTTTGCTGGAGTTATCGTACCTCTGGCTCACCGGGAGAGCGGGCGCCCGATCTCGCCCATTTTCTGCCTATTCCTGCTCGGGCGATGGTTTTGCCGGGCTGGAAAGGTATGGTAAGTGGAAGAAGGGAGACGCCAAGATGTCCGATGCATTGCGGGAAGCCGTCACGCGTTATACCGACGCCCAGCCAGGGGCGAGCCCGTTCATCACGCCCGTTCCGGGCTTGACGATCCTTCGGTCCAATGAGGAAAAGCTGCCGAGCCATCTGATCTTCAAGCCCGCGCTCTGCCTCGTTGTGCAGGGCGCGAAGTGGACGATATTTGGAGACACGCGGTTTGACTACCGGGCGGGGCAGGCGCTGGTGGTCAGCGTGGAAATGCCGGCCTTCAGCCGAATCGCCCAGGCCAGCCCAGACGAACCATATCTCGGCGTCATTATCCAGTTTGATCTGGCCATCATGCGTGAAGTCCTAGAGGCGCTGAATACACCGCTGAAGACGAGCGCCGAACTTGGAATGGGGGTGTTCGTGCGGGACATCGACGGTCCCCTGGCGGACTGCGCACTGCGCATGGTTCGGCTGCTCGGCGAGCCGGAGGCCATCCCGATCCTTACGTCTTCGATCATGCGCGAGATCTGTTACCGGCTGCTGACCGGCCCAAACGGCGCCGAAGTCGCCCGGATCGCGCTGGGGAACGGCCACGCGCAGGATATTATTCGCGCGATCCATGAACTGCGTGGCCGCTTCGCGGAAACTGTCCGTATTGAAGACCTGGCGCTCACGGCGCAAATGAGCCCATCGGCGTTCCATCGGCAGTTCAAAACGCTGACGTCGATGACGCCGCTGCAGTACCAGAAACAGATGCGCCTGCTCGAAGCGCGCCGCCTGATGGTGACCGACGCCGCCAATGTCGATAACGCTTCCTATCAAGTTGGCTATGAAAGCTCATCGCAGTTCAGCCGCGAATACGCCCGGATGTTCGGCGCGCCGCCCCGGCGCGACATCGCCCGATTGCGGGCGATCGCGGACGACTGGGAACGCTCTTTCACTTAAGCCGCCGCCTCCGTAATCGCGAGGGAGACGCAGTTTCGGCCTTGCGCTTTGGCGGCGTAAAGGCCGGCGTCGGCTGTCTGGATCAGGACTTTGGCGTCGCCGAATGTAGCGCGCTGGGTGGCGACGCCGAAGCTGGCGGTGATTTTTCGATGCGGGAATGACGCTGCGGCGATACGCCGGCGGAAACGCTCGGCGAGGGCGAATACGCCCTCCGCGTCGGTCCGCGGCGCCAGAACCACGAACTCCTCGCCGCCGTAGCGCGCCACGCAGTCGATGTCGCGCGCGCCTTCCATCAGCAATATTCCCACTTGCTTCAGCACCTCGTCGCCGGCGGGATGCCCGTAGGCGTCATTGTAATTCTTAAAGTAATCGATGTCCAGGAAGATCAGCGACAGCGGCGCCCCGTGGCGCTGCGCTCCCCGCCACTCGTGTTCCAGCGCTTCCTGAAAGGCGCGGTGGTTCTTCAGGCCCGTCAGGCCGTCCGTCGTCGCCAGGCTTTCCAGACGGGCGTTGGCGCGCGCCAGCTCATCGTTCTGCGCTTCCAATTCCGCCTGCGCGTCCTGAAGCTCGGCGTTCTGGCTCATTACCTCACGCCGCATCAACTCCAGTTCCTGTTCCACTTGCTTGCTCTCGGTAATGTCGATGGCGATCCCCGTCAAGCGCCATTGGGTGGGCGAGACATGTTCGACCGCAACCGTCTCCGTCAGCCAGCGGATGTCTCCCGTCCGCGTCCGCACTCGAAACTCTTGTGAGTACCCCGGAAGTCCGCCATACAATGCATTCGAGCAATTGACGTGGCAGATCTCGCTGTCTTCCGGCGGCCGGGCGCAGGTGATGGCCGTGCTGAAGTCCTGATTGTCATCCACAGCGATCGGAAGCCAACTGAGCGCCGCCTCGGCATAATCCGACCGGAAGCGCCAGTCGTTGGCGAACCCCGGCTCCGTTTCCGCCACGTCCGCATGCCAGATCAGCCAGCGTCCGCTGCGCACCAGCACATCGATGTCGTCCTGGACATCCTGAAGCCGGCTCTCTAAAATTTGATTTTGCTCGATCAGCGCGCTGTTTTGCTCGGCGAGCGCGATCGTAAGATGCTTTACCACGTTTTTTCTCATCCTGCCGGCGACGTTAGCGGTCGCCTTATCGATATTGTCGGCAGAATAAGAAGGGCGCTGGAGAGGGACGCGCCATCGATTTGCTCCTCGAAAGCATGATCATATTCGAGTGCTTTTTGATATCTTGGGTAATCCCGATGCGGGCATATTCCCCAAACGCCTACTAGCATTTTCAATCGGTTTACGCTAAGATATGTGACATCCGCCATCACCGAACCGGAGCCCCATTCCCATGAAGAAACCGGAACCCACACCCATCGTCTCGTTAGAAATCGCCGATGACGGCCTTGGCCCGCTCGTCGCCCAGGTGCGTTCTCTGCTGCAATCGGCCCGCCGAACCGCCGCTGTCAGCATCAACTCGCTTCAGGTCCGCACGAACTACGAGATCGGGCGCTTGATCGTAGAGCACGAACAGCAAGGCCATCAGCGCGCGGCTTATGGACAAGCGCTTGTCAAGGAACTTGCACGCAGACTGACGACTGAAGTTGGCCGAGGCTATTCTTACCAGTCACTTTATGTGATGCGCAACTTCTATCTCGCCTATCGCACTTCGATCCAGGCAATATTCCAGACACCGTCTGGAATATTGCCGAATAATTTGCCTGCTGAGGTTTTCACACTCAGCTGGTCGCACTATGTATTGCTCATTGGCGTTCGTGATGAGAACGAGCGCCGATTTTATGAAATTGAGGCGGGGCGGAACAGCTGGTCGTTGCGTGAGCTTCAGCGTCAAGTTGGCTCTGGGCTGTACGAACGCTTGGCGCTCAGCCGTGACAAAGTCCGGGCTCAGCAGCTGGCGAACGAAGGGCAGATTGTCGCCACGCCCGCCGATATCATCAAGGACCCTTATGTTCTGGAGTTTCTGGGACTGGACATTAGCCCAGGGTATTCGGAGAGCGATTTGGAAAGTGCGATCATTTCCAAGCTGGAGCATTTTCTGCTGGAGCTTGGCAAGGGTTTTTTATTTGAGGGGCGGCAGAAACGCTTCACATTCGATGAAGATCACTTTTACGTCGATCTCGTGTTTTATAACCGACTGCTGCGCTGTTACGTGCTGATCGATTTGAAGCTCGATCAATTGACGCATCAGGATCTGGGACAGATGCAGATGTATGTGAACTACTTCGATCGGTATGTGAAGGCGCCCGAGGAAAATCCGACCGTCGGCATCGTACTGTGCAGGCGCAAGAAAGACGCCCTGGTCGAGCTGACCTTGCCGAAAGACGCCAATATCTTCGCGGCGGCTTACCAGCTTTACCTGCCGACCAAGGAGGATTTGCGGTCGCGGCTGATGGAGTGGATTGAGGAAAGCGGAGACGCCGGGGAGGCGTCTCCGGATTGATCCCAGATGGGGAGCTATTGTACGCTGGCCGTTTTCGGCGCCTGGGCGGCGGCGATGGCGGCTTCGAGGACATCGGTTTTGCCGTTGAAGCCGGGGATGGCTTTGACGACGTTTCCATCCGGGCCGATCACGAAAGTAGTCGGTGTGGTCGCGATGTGGTAAAGAGAAGAAGCGACGTCTTTGCCCTGCGGGCTGGGATCGATCGCGAATCGGATATCCGGGTAGTCGTGCTTCTTGATCCAGGCGTCGAACCCCTTTTGACTGTCCCAGATCGCGACGGCCAGCGTCACGGTGTTCTTGTCTTTATTGGCATGCGAAATGGCTTGAGCGTGCGGGAGCGATTGGTTGCAGGGCCAGCACCAAGTCGCCCAGAACTCCAAAACGACGGTCTTGCCTTTGTAGTCCGATAGCTTGACCGGGGCGCCCTGCGCGTCGCGCAGCGTGAAGTCCGGGGCGGGCGCGCCTTCCGCGAGCTGAACGCCGCGCGGCGTTCCGTCCAGCGGGGTAGCGTCGGCGGGCGGCGCGTAGGCGAATGTCGATGCCGGCGCGGGAGCGTTCACCTGAATGTTACGCAGGTTCCATTCCTTGGTGGCGATCCCTTTGGGAGTTTGAGTAGTAAAGACAAGACGGTGCACGATCGAGTCGTCGCCGAGATAGGCGCGGGCTTTCGAAGCCCGGCCGCCTTCAGAGCCGACATCGTATGTAACGACATGGTACTTTGCGCCTTCCCAGGTCTCGTCGGCTTCCAATACGGTCGGGCCGGACTGGCTGGGGAGTGCGGCGTCGCCGGTGGCGAAGAACGCCGTGAGCGCCGGCAGTTGCCTCAGAGCGGCGCGCGGAGTGGCGCCGGTGAATGCTTCCTGACGCGTCTGCGTGCTGTTGGGATGCAGAAAGGCGTACCAGTAAGTCTTGCCGTCCGAGACCGCGAGGGTGTCGTTGCCGGACGCCGCCCAGGGTTTGTCCGCATCCACACGCCGGAAGCGATGGATATCGACGCGCAATTGCCCGGGCCTCGCCAGCGTCGCCGTTCCGCGCTGGGCGAGATCCTTGAACGGCTCGGGGTACGAGTCGATCTCCTCGAAGTCGGCCTTCAATGAGGCCGCCGACTGGAGCGCGGCGGTGTTCTGACGGATCAAGTCCTCGGCGGACGGAGCGGCCATGGCCGGCGCGCACGCGGCGGCCAGCGTCAGAACAATCAAACTAGCTTTGGTTGGGATCTTCAATGAACCATCCTCCCGCGTTCGGATACGCGCTCTGCCGCCACACAATGTTTGAGGTCGCGGTGACGGGGGTGACCGGGTACCAGGTCGAACCGGTCGGCGTAAAGCTCGCGCCAGGGCCGTGGAACCACTTCACATGACCGTCGCCGAAGAGATAATTGGAGCCGCCAGAGTGTCGAAGGCGAGCACGCAAGTAGATCGCCTGCGTAGAACCGAAAACAGCGGCGGTCTGGCCAGGAATGACCGGAGACGTATTCACATCGTCGCCATAGGTGAATATCCGTGAGCCGCCCGCAGCTTCGCCAATGAGGACCACTTGAGCGGGAGATCGCAGCGCCGCAAGAGTAACCGGCGGATTGGTGGCGGCGGTCTGGCCGGTTCCGGTAATCCACGCCGGCATGATATTGGCGTTCGCAACGTAGCTATGCGCAGGAGTCGCATTCGCTGTCACTGCGGTCGCTGCATAGTCGGGGCAGGTAAATACACTGCCAACACTGCTCCCTGTCGCGGCGGCTGCGTGTGGATAACCAGCCTTGACGTACGAGTCAATAATGAACATCCATGTCGACGGGCTTGCCGGCTGTAACGGATCGTTGTAGTTCGATGGAGGCAGCGCCTCATCGTAGTCCTGGGTGTATTGCAGAATGGCGATGCCGATCTGCTTCTGGTTGGATACGCAGGTGATTTGCCGGGCCTTTTCACGGGCCTGGGCGAAGACGGGGAACAGGATCGCGGCGAGAATCGCGATGATCGCGATCACAACGAGCAATTCAATGAGTGTAAAGCCAAACGAGCGGCGGTTATTCACGACGGTTCTCCTAGAGTGCGGCAAAGCGCGAAATCGCATCCACGGGATGCGCTTCGCAGCAATGGACGTTCACCTCTAGTTGTCTAGTCGGTCAAACTTCTTTTGTAATAAACTTACTGTCAATATTGATGTTGTCGAAGTATACCCTGGCGTGTGAGCATTGTCAAGGGGGCGTCTCATGAAATTTTGAGTTGATTAAAACGCCCATTCGTCCCTATTCCCCCGGCGCTTTAGCGCGCTTCCCCCTTTTTCCCAACAAGCTGCTTCGCAGGGTAAAAGGGGAGCCAATCATTGATTTCCTTGCACGCTCGACAAGTAGATGTGAAGAAGTTTGGCGTCGGCTACAAACTCCTCATGGGCATGTGACGAGTGAATGGATGGTAATTATTAGCACCCCTTTTACCCTGCGAAGCAGCTTGTTGGGAAAAAGGGGGAAGCGCGCTAAAGCGCCGGGGGAATAGGTCACCCCAGCCAGTCCGGATTGTGCGCCGTCCCATCGAACCTTGTCGATGTCTTGAATAACTCCGTCGAGCCGTCGTCGGCGGCGGTTTTTGTGCGGCCGAGCAGCGAGGCGACTTGTGTTTTGCTGAGGGGCTGGAAGGTGCGGGCGGCTTCCAGGGCCTGTTCCAAGATCTCCATGCGTTCGATGCCGGTGACGACCACGGAGACCGGGAGCGTCATGGAGTAGTGGAACATCTCGATGGGTGTCGCGAGCTTGTCGGCGAGGACGCGGTCGAGGATGAAGTGGTCGCCGAAGGTCTTCATGGCGATCACGCCGATTCCCCTTTGGCTGGCGATCGGCAATACCTGACGCGTGAAGCTGCGGAAGTGAGCATCCATGACGTTGATCGGCATTTGCAATGTGTCGAGATGGAAGTTGTGGCTGTCGGCCACTTCCAGCATCCGGCGATGCACCAGGGGGTCTTTGTGACCGGTGAAGCCGATGTAGCGGACTTTGCCCGCTGTTTTGGCTTTTAACACGGCTTCCAGAGCGCCGCCCTTGCCGAAGATGCGGTCGGGATCTTCCATACGCAGGATCTCATGGAACTGAAGCAGGTCAATGTGATCCGTCTGAAGTCGCTTCAGCGATTCATCGATCTGACTGGCGGCCGACGCGCTGGTGCGGCCGTCGATCTTGGTCATCAGAAACGCCTTGTCCCGGTAGCCGCCCTCGGCGAGCGCCTTGCCCATGCGCGTCTCGCTGCCGCCGTTGTGGTAGTCCCAGCAGTTGTCCAGAAAATTGACGCCCCGGTCCAGAGCCGCGTGGATCAGCTTGATTCCCTCGGCGTCGCTGTCCGGCGAGCCGATATGGTATCCGCCCAGACCGATCAGCGAAACCTCTTCGCCGGTGCGTCCCAGCATCCGGTAAGGCATATCGCCCTTGCGCGTCGTCTTCGGCGTCGGCCCCGGCTCCATCCCCGCGTCCGGCGCGATATCGACGCGCGGATCGCGCTTCTCCGCCGCCCTCGCCCCCGGCAATCCCGTCACCGACATCGCCGCCGCGCCCGCCGCAAGCGTCGCGCCCGTCTTGAGAAAATCCCGTCGCGTGGTCATAAGCTTTCTCCCGCCATTCGTTCTTGCGGGAGTCTTACCCACTTTTAGGGCCATCTCAAGACGTGAATATGTTCGCCGTTAATCGCCTGGAAGAGCGACCGTCACTTCCGTCATCGGAGCGCTCTCCGTGAATGCCGGGACGGCGAAGGGCTTGCTGAGACGCACTCGCCCTTTTCCGTCGCCGGCGCTGATTTGATGCGGTCCCGCTTCCAGTCCTTCCAGGCGCACGTCACCGGCCGGGTCCACGGGAAACGTGTCCGGCCAGAGAATATCCGTGAGCGGTCCAGTGGGGCGCGCAACGCGGACGGATTTTACGCCGATGGGCTTTCCTTGGGCGTTCCTGAGATGGACGATTGTCGCCGCGCCGGGGGCGCCGATGTCGAAGTCTAGGTCGGGAAGCGCCCCATTGCCGACGATGACTGTTTTCGTTTCGGACAGCCAAATTCCGTCGCGGGCCGCCTGGATTTTGTACGTACCGGGCGTCAGGCCGCTCAGGTCGAACGAGCCATCGGCCTGCGCGGTTGTATCCACGTTCAGAAAGACATTCAGTTTGCCGCGTCCCTGGTACGCCGCCAGAATGCGAAACGTGGAGTTGAGGCGGCTGACAGATTCCTCGCCGACGGTGATCCGGCCATGTGTGGAGATGGGAGCGGGAAGGACGATGTCCTGGCGGCTCACAGGCGAGTAAGGGAGGATCGCCGCTCCTGCATTTCCTGGCAGCCACGCAATGACAACGGTCTCGGTGGGATCGCCGCCCGGTTTTAATGCGGCCGCCGGCCCCATCCCGAGAAAACGCGATTCGTAGCGCGGGGACAGGTGACCGGCGGGATCGGCTTGCGACCAGATCGCTGGATCAACGCTGTCCGGAGTGAAGACGGCGATGTGGGCGCCCCAGGCGGGCGTGACGCCGTCGGAGAGGAGGATGCGCGGCGAAAATTGCGTGAGCAGCGGGGGCGCAGGTGTATTTCGTTCGGTTTTGAGGGTGACATGGACGACCTGTCCCGGAACAACCGTCACCGGCCAATTGCGCCCCGACGATTGGGCATCGCCCGAAGCGCCTGTCACTCGCTGCACTCGCAATGGGACTTCGCCCTTCGGAAACGGCCCCGCGATAAACTCGCCCGTGTTCCGGTCATAGTGAACTGCGGCTGGATTTTGCTCGTAGTGGTTTATGTAGACATTGTAATTTTTAGGATCATCGGCATCGGCGATCTTGCCACGGATATAGCCTTCGGGCGTGGGGTGTATATCCACGCGCGCCTCATCGCCGGAGGAGACCGACGCTTTAGTGGAAATAAGCACGGCGACATGCTTCAGCGCATTATCCGAAGGCAGAGCATCTCCGTCTTTGCCGATATTCGGCGGCGTGCTGCCGTTGGAATACGCTTGAACGGAATAGTTTCCCGAAGTCAAATCCGAAAACAAGACTTCACCGCTGGCGTCGACCGATCCGGCGAAGGGAATTTCGAAAGGCCATGTCCGAATGACAACGGAGCCGCGCATGGCTTGGCCGTTCGCGTCGAATAACCGCACACGCAGTCGGCCTGCGGGATGCGTCGAGGTGCGGATCGGCACAAGATTTGGCATGGGAATTGCCGGCGACACGGCGGAATAGACAATTCCTATATCGTATGGTCCCACGTTTTGCGGAGCGCCGTTGCGCAATGGATTATGGTAGATCGCGGAAACACGCCATAGGCCATTCTGGCTGAGATCGACAGTCCGATTTCCGTGCTCATCCAATGGCCCGCTGAATCCCCCTCCACTTGAACGGGATAATAGTTCGATGCCAAATCCCACGGAGCCAGGATCCGGGATTTGCCCACTCGGCGTGAGCACATGGTAGGACGACAGTTCTGGGGTGGGGGCGACATTCATCGTAAATCGCCGCATGGTGTCGCCGCCAACGGCCACGGCTGACCCCACTCCCTGGTAACTTGGGCGGGGGGCGGAGTCCGCCAATTTACGCATCTCCGTAGACGACGCCGTGATATCCCACAGACCTGGTGTGAGGTTTTCGAACCTGGCTTCGCCATTGGCGTCTGTGGTTGCCGTCGGCGCGATTATTTGGGTTAGGTTCGCGGATGTCCCCCGGGACCCGATGGCTTCATCAAACCAGCCTTGTTCGAGATGGCGCGTCGCACGGACGGATGCGCCCCCCATCGGTTTTCCATCCTGAAGCACACACACAACGAGTCCTGAATGGCCATCCGGCACGATCAGATTGCCGTGGAATTTCTTCGGGGTCGTGATTGGAGTCGTCCCCGCGTTGGGCTCGGCAGGCGTACTGGCGAGCGGATGACCGGCCTGAAATGCATAAAGCATGACGACGGAGCCGTTGAGTTCCTTGGGCAGATCTACGATGGAAAACGCGCCATCGGCGCCCGTCTTCGTCGTGAGCGTCTGCTGACCGATCCGATGACCGTCGTAAGATTGATAAAGCGCGTAAACGTCTGCATTCGCCACGGGGTGACCGGCAATATCCGTCACATGACCGCTGACAGCAGAAGAGGGATCTTCGGACGCATCAGCTGCGGGCGTGAACACGCCGCCCAGAAGCGCGACTGTGGTGGGGGCGGCGGGAGACAGCTCCCATGGCTGCATCTCAAATTTAACATCCGGAACGATCTCGCCGGGATGTAAACGGACCGATCGCTGGATGGTGTGTCCATTGCCGTGGATCGTGAACTCAATCTCACCGCCTGGGATATCCGCGAGCGTGAAGCGTCCCTGGGCGTCAATCGGACGCTTGGTTTGCAGCCAGGCAAATCCCTCACGACTGGAGCGCTGGAGAGATACGATTCCGGCGGGGCCGCGCAGTTCTTGGGCGACGGTTCCGGAAATGCGCCCGAATGGCGCAAGTGGCGGAAGAAGCGGGGACGTTATCGTATTCGTCGGCGCATCGAAATAGCCGGTGAAGACATAGCCGACACCCGGCGCGGCGATCTCCAGACGCTGCAATCCTGGATATTGAAGCATGCGAAGTCGCCCCAAGCCATCGGTCACTCCATGGTAAATGAGTGCGCCGCCCTGGTAGCTGAGATTATCATTGGGCGCCACGACTTCGACAGCGTGGTTCGCCAGCGCCTTGCCATTGGGATCGCGCAGCGCTATGACGATGGACGACATTTCCGGCGCGACCAATGAGATGGACGGTTCCTCGCCGCCCGTCAGCCATTTCGTAACACACATCTTCGAGGAACGCGACAAAATGTCTTGGACATTGGAGTCGAAATTGCCGCCCGCATCCGGCAATGGCGACGCCGTCCACGAAGCATTGTCCAGTGGCAGCATCATAAAAGTCGGTCCGGGCTTTCCGGGCTCGGCGATCATCAGGTGGCGCTTCGCCACACGCCTCTGAAATCGCCCTTGATCGTCTGTCATGACGATGACATCGCCGCCTGTGTTGACGTTTCTGTCTCCAGGGGGGCCATAGAGAAACAGACGTGTCCGCGCCAGCGGCTGCCCGGTCGCTGTGGTCGCCACGCCATGAATTACCCGAACTAAGACATTGTCCTGTGCAGATGCGGGCGGCGTGAAACATGGCGTCGCGATCGCGGCGGCTGCGGCAATTACAAAATATCGATGATGCATCTGCATTCTTCTCCAAAAGTCGCTTGTTTCGTTATCAGTCACGTTTTGAGAAGCGTGAGGCTTACCTCGCGCGCTGTCCCGTCCGTGTATGGCGGAACGGTGAATTCGACATCCTTGCGACTGTCTTCCAGGTGAATGGTCTGTCGCCCCGCTTCTAAGCCTTCCAGATGCAGATCGCCGGCGACGTCCGTGGTGAGCGTCTTCGGCCAGTCAGCGTCGGTGAGCGGTCCCTTCGGGCGCGTGACGGATACTTTCCGATTGGCGAGCGGTTTGCCGTGGCCGTCCGTGAGGTGCAGGATCATGGCCGCGCCGGGCGCGCCGATGTCGAAGTTGAGATCTGGGAGCGGTCCATTGCCGACGGTGATTGTTTTCGTTTCGGAGAGCCAAATTCCGTCGCGGGCCGCCTGGATTTTGTACGTTCCGGGCGTCAATCCTGTCAGGTCAAATGTTCCGTCGGACTGGGCCGTTGTTTTGACCTGGAAGAGCAAGGCGATCTCTCCACGCCCTTGATAGGAAGCCATGAGCGTGAATGACGATGTCAGGCCGTCAATGGATTTGCCGGCGACGGTGACGCGGCCATGGATGGCGGCGGGGGCGGGGAGGGTGATCGCGATGGTCTTGCCGGGTGTGTCGGGGACGATCGATGCGCCGTTTGAGCCCGGCAGCCAGGCGACCAGAACGGGGCGGCTGATCTTGTCGCCGACAGACTGTGTGGGAAAGTCGGGCGAAATATCGTTGTAATCAGGGATGCTGGCGCGGCCCTGCGCGTCCGTGCGGGTAATTTTCAGGGGGCGCCAACTGTTTGGCGCCATGAGCGCCACGCGTGCGCCCCAGGCAGGGGTGACGCCATCGGACAGGAGCACACGCGCGTCCAGCGGCGCCTGAGCGTCTATGGCCTGCGGGGTGAGGTCCGGTTCGTCCGGGTCTGGCGTCAGAACGATGTTCGCGACATGGTCCTGCGAAACCGTGACGGTATTTGTCGGTTCCTTTGTACTGGCCCAGCCGGCGCCGGGCGGCGTTCGATAAAGCTGCAAGACGGTGGGGCCGACCGGCAGCGGCCCGAACAAAAACTCACCTGTTTCGCGCTCATAGTGGAACTGCGCTAACGAATCCCGAACATTCGGCGCCGTGACTGCGTAGTTCTGTGTCTTGCCGGGCGCCGCGATCCGGCCGTGAATATAACCCATCGGCATCGGCCGGAAGGTCACGAGTGTTTCATGGTCCGGCGCTGTGGTGATCATCGTCGGCCGGATATCGGTGACGCCGATCAGCGTGTCGTTGCCCGGAAACGGCTGTCCTGGGCTTCCCACAAACGGCGCCGCCGGCTGTCCTGGGAGAAACGCCGCCACGCGATGGGGGCCAGTCGGAATGTCTGAAAAGATGGCTTCGCCATGTGCGTCCAAACTGGCGGAGTAGGGCTCCGACCCGTAATCGAAATCTACTGCGGCGGATCCGGCGGCGCGCTGCCCCTGCGCATTCTCAAGACGGACTCGGATGCTCCCAGGTTCGCGCCGCGTCGTTCGGATGATCGCGGGGGCTGTCTCCACCAGATCGGGCGACTGGGCGATCAACCCGGCGTCGCCGCTGTATGCGAGTTCGGGCATGTTTCCATTATTCGGATCCGGCAGGTCGGAATAGTGCGCGGAATACAAAACCAGCCCTGATGTCCAGGGCTGAAACGACGCGATCCCGCTGCTGTTCGTATCGATCCGCTCCTGGCCGGCCGGGTTCGCGTGTGGCGGCAGGGCCAGGCTCAGCAGGAGCTGTTTCTTCGCCACGGGCCGCCCGTCCGCCGCGAGCGCCTGAAAGGTGCGCGTGGCGAGGGGATCGTGCAGCGTGAGCGAAAACCGGCGCGGCGCTCCCACGGCGACAGCCACGCCTTCCGCAAGCACGAATTCGCGCGGTAAGTTCCGGTCCAACGATGCTTGACGGGTTCCGTCCGCAGGACGGACAATTGCTGATATCGTCCAGGCGCCGGGAGCGATGTCCGTAAATCGGGCGTCACCGTTTGCGTCGGTGACCATTGCCGGCGTCACCGCGTCGCCTGCGGGGTCATTTGGCGTGTCGCTCCACATCATGGTGAAGTAGTCTGCACGTCCCGGCATTGTCAGCGTGACGCCCACGCCAGCGGCTGGCGCTCCGTGGCGCAGGACGTGGACGGTGAGCTCGGTATGGCCCGTCGGGAGGACTAGATCGCGCTCAAAGCGCGGCTTGGCTTTGGGAAACAGTATGGCGCTTCGGATGGCGGCCTCGTGAGACGCGTCTGGATAATTGCGCGCTGCGGCGATGGCTGCGGGAAAGCCCGGCTTTTTGGCGACAACGGTGACGTAGGTCCATCCCTGCGCGCCCTCGCTCTCGATCCGATAGGCGCCATTGGCGTCGGTTTTCGTTGCGAGCATCGGCAGACGGTCCCCCAGAGGACGAAAGTTGGCGTATTGGGGTATGGACACACGCGCGTAAACATCGATTCCCGCCGCCGGCTTTCCATCGGCGTCCATTACATGCCCGGTCACGAAGCTGTGCTCGGGCGTCGCTGGCCGCTGCGAGTAGATCCTCGGAGTGCTCTGGCGGATCAGCGTGACGCCCCGTCGATCCTCGCCCGGCTTCAGGGTCGCATTCACCCGCGCGCTCCCGCCATCCGGCGTGGATGCGACAAGCGTGTTGCCGCCGGGAAGGAGGTCCGTCAGCGTAAATGTCCCGTCGGGCCCGGTCGTTGTCTCCGGCTGATACCAGCGCCAGTTCTCGGCATAGACCGTCATACCCGGCGCCGCCAACGGCGCTTCGATCTTGCCGGACACCCGCGCGAACGCCGCCAGTCGTGGCAGCGTGCGCTCCACATCCTGACCGGGCAGCACGAGCAGCGAACCTGTCCAGCCGACCCCAGTCCCCGGAACCACCACCTGAAATCGTGTTTCGCCAGGAAAACATCGCAACCGAAGCCGGCCCTGTTCGTCTGTTCGGCCCTGATATACCAGAGCCCCCGACACACCCGCCCATTTTGACACAGCCACGGACACCGGATGGTTGGCCACGATTGCGCCATCCGGACCGCGCAGCTTCAAAGTGACTGTCCCCGGCGTCGGCGCCACGACCGACAGAATCGGCTCCGTCCCGTCATGTGTCACATGCGTGACGCATAGACGTGTCGCCTGCTCCAGCATCCGATGAAGTTCGTAGACGCGATCCGACGGAGCCTGATGCGTGATCGGCGTCACGGTCCAGTCGCGTGCGTCCGACGCCAGCGCATAGCAGCTCATTCCATCGTATGGCTGCTGAAACACCTGCGAATCCTGACCGGTCTCATCCCATGTAAAGCGTCCCTGATCGTCCGTCGTCACGGTATCCGCCGGCGTCACCTGCTGCCCGCCCTGGGTCGGCGGCAGCGCTTTCATATACAGTGTCGCCCGCGCCAGCGGCTTGCCGTCCGCCGTCGTCGCGACGCCATGGATCACATGAGGCGCCCCGGGAGTCTGCGCGTTCGCCGGCGCGAGGAGCGCGCTCGTCAAGACCATCGCCGAGCCTATGAGGTTTCGATAATACATTCTTAAATTTTCTCTTTCGCGAATTTTCCGGGAACGAGAACCGTCACGTCGCGCGCCGGATCGCCGGCTTCAAACGCCGGTACGAGGAAGGGTTTGCTCAGCGGGCTTTTGCCTTTGCCGTCGCCAGCGCCTATTTGATGCGGCCCGGCCTCCAGCCCTTCTAAACGCACGTCCCCGGCGCTGTCCACCGGGAACGTGTCCGGCCAGAGCAGGTCTGTCAGTGGTCCGGCGGGGCGCGCGACATGGATCGATTTGCCGATGAAAGGTTTGCCCTTCGCGTCCCGCACATGGACGATCGTCACGACTCCGGGCGGCGCGATGTCGAGTGTGAGGTCGGGGAGGGGGGAGGCGCCGACGGTGATGGTCTGTGTCTCCGAAAGCCAAATCCCGTCGCGGGCGGCCTGAATGCGATACATTCCGGGCGTGAGGCCGGCAAGATCGAAGGAGCCGTCGGCCTGGGCGGTGACATCGAAACTGAGCGGCGCGTTCAATTTGCCTCTGCCCTGATAGGCGGCCATGATACGGAACGAGGAGGGGAGGCCCTTCACGGACTTTTTGCCCGCCGTCACGCGCCCGTGGATCGAGACGGGCGCCGGCAGGACGAGCGATTTTGTTTCGCCGGGTGTGTACGGCGTGATCGAAGCGCCGTACGATCCGGGCAGCCACGCGACTACCACCGGCTGTGTGGGACTGCCGGGAGGAACGGGAGTGGGCGTATCGAACGACATCCACTCCTGCCGGTCCGTGATGCGCCCGCTGGCGTCGGTTCGGCCTGCAAAGATCGCATTTTGGGCGGGCGGCGTGTACACGGCGACGCGCGCTCCCCAGGCCGGCGTGATCCCGTCCGGCAGAAACACGCGGTCGTCGAGCCGCCACAGCGGCTCCGTGAGGCTGGGCGCGGGGGAAGCCGGCGGCGGGTAGGGGGCCGGTTCGAGGATGAGCTGGGTGACTTTGCCCGGCGTGACGTCCACCGTCTGGTAACGGTCGGCGCCGGCGTTGTTCTCCATGTCTTTGGTGATCCGCCGCACCAGCAGCGTTGTCTTTCCACGCGCGAACGGTCCCGCGACAAACTCGCCCGTATGGGCATCAAAGTGAATACTCTCGATGTTCGGAGGATAGAAGAACGGCAGCAGTACCCGGTAATTTTTAAGGTCGTCCACGCCCGTGAGCCGGCCCCGGACATACCCAAGCTGATCCGGCCTCATTGTGGCGACTGTTTCCTTGCCGGACACAACGGCCACCACCCGAGACATCAGCATTCGGGTTTCGGCGAGGGCGGCGTCCGTAGGAAATGGCCCCCCTTCGGCCCCGAGCGAAATCGGGGTTTGCGGCCGGGGCCAATCGGTTTGGATGGTATAGTCGCCGGAAGGCAGATCGGAAAAGACCGCTTCGCCGGCGCTGTCGATCGACGCGGCGTATCGTGTGTTGGGTGTTGGGCCGACGACCACGGCGGAGCCGGAAGCCGGCCACCCCATGGAGTCACGCAGCCGCACGCGCAGGCGCCCGGATCGCTTCCGAACCATACGCACATCCGGCGGCGCGTAATGGAAGAGGGCGGGCGACACGGCGCAGTAGGTCACGCCTTCGTAAAGCGGTTCCGTCGTGTTGGAAAGGCCATCCTGAGGCAGGTCTCGAAAACGCGTTGTCACGCGCCAGAGGCCCGTTTGCGGCAGCGTGAGGGAGGCTTTGCCATTGCGTTCCAGCCCCAAGCTGGTATTCGATCGAGCGAGACCGGAGGTCAGCTCAAAGTCGAAGGAGATGGGTGACGACGCCGGCGGAACACCATTCGATCCCAGGACGCGCAGCCGCGTGTCCGGCATGGCGGCGCCAACGTTCACGGAGAAAAAGCGCGCCCGCGCGCCGCCGACCGCCGCCCCGATCGCGCCGCCCGTCAGCGGCTTGGGGTAACCTCCCGTCGCGGCGGTATCCGTACCAGTGGCCGCGATATTCCACAGGCCAGGCTCCAGGTTCTCAAAGCGCGCTTCGCCTTGAGAGTTCGTCTTCGTGCTTGGCGCCAGCAGCGCGGTCAGAGCGGCAGCGCCGTCACCTGTGGAGTTGTCGGAAAAGAACGGCGAAACGGCAAATTGCGGTCGAATTTGCACGAGCGCGCCCGGCAATGGTTTGGACCCATGGAGCACGCGCACGATCATTTCTCCAGAGCTGTCCGGGATGACCAAATCCCCCTGGTATCGGCTGGCTCTTTCGCCGGGAAGCGCACTCCCCGCGACCGCTTCCGTGGAAGTCCGGGCCAGCGGCCGGCCGGGCTGGACGGCGTACAGTGTGAGCGCGTCGTAATTGCGCTCGCTGGGCAGATTGGCGATGGTAAATCCGCCCGCCGCGTCTGTCTTCGCCGTGAAAACCTTCTGCGCGCCGCCATGCCCGTCGAAATAGGCGTAAACTGCGTAGACCTGGACGTCACTCATCGGGCGCCCCGCCGTATCCGCCACATGGCCGCTGACGGAGGGAGGGACGCTGCTGGGCTTAACCACCACAAAAGGATCGGGCTGGGATGCACGGGATTCGATCCGCGCGTTCAGAATCTCCTCGCCGGGTCGGACGGAAATTTCCCGCAGCAGCGCCTCACCCTTGCCGCCGGAAACGCTCAAATAATACCGGCCGGGCAGCGTGTCCCGGAGCGTAAAGCGTCCGGTGGGGTCAGCGGCGACTTTGGGCGCGCGCCATTGAAACTCCCCAAGTCCATAACGTCCTGGCTGAACCGTCGCGCCCGGAGCAATCAGAGAGGCATCGACGGTCCCTGAAATCTGAGCGAAGCGGGCCAGGGGAGGGATCGCCGGGGCGGCGGCATGGCTGGGATGCGCCTCAAAGTATCCGGTCGAGCCGAATCCGGCGCCCGGGGCAGCGATCAGCATCCGCAGCAAGCCCGGGTAAGCGCGCATTTGCAGGCGCCCCCGCGCATCGGTTACACCGTAATGGACGAATGAGCCTGAATAACTCCACGGATCCGCAAGAACCACTTCGGCCTTGTGGTTCGCGAGTGGCTTGCCATCAGGCCCTCGCAGCGCAAGCGACACCAGCGCCATGTCCGGGGCCACGACCGAGAGCGCCGCCCCGTTCGCGCTCCACGTCGTCTTACAAAGCCGCGTGACGCGCTCCATCATCGACCGCGTATAGAAATCCGCGCTGTCCGCTGAGGACAATACCGCTGCGGCCTTCCAGGAGCGCATGTCGTCCGGCAGCGCGTAACAGTTCGGTCCGGACTGTCCAGGAACCGCGAAAAGCCCCGCCGCCGCTGGAACGCGCCATATGAACTTCCCCTGGTCATCCGTCACCACCACCGGCGGCCCGTCCGTCATGCCTGCATATTCGCTGGGCGTCAGTCCAAAAAGATACAGCCGCGCCCTCGCCAGCGGCTTGCCGTTCGCCGTGACAGCCGCGCCATGGATCACATGAACCGGCCGCATCTCCTGCGCATCGGCAGACGGCGCAATAACCACGCTCGCCAGCGCAACTGCCGCGATCCAATAATATCGATGATGCATCTCGCTTCTCTCTCGTTCCCCCGCTATGCCGCACATGCGTTAAGACCCGCGCTTCATGAAATACTTCGAGAGTTGGGAGGGAGAAAAGTTTCAGTTTTCAACGAATGTTCTGATTTTGCCCTCATCCGGATTCGTCCCCCGGCCTCCAATCCTGGGGGAGGAGAAGATGCCCCCCGGCCCCCATAAGGGGTGTCGGCCATAAAATCGATTGCGTGGCAGGGGGGGCGAATCCGGGACAAAGCAGGATTCTCAATCGATTCCACGAACCATAGGGCAAGCAACCCAGGAGTACCACAATGAAGTTATCCGCCACTCTTCTGACCCTCACCGCTCTTCCTATTCTTGCCGCCGGCCCCACACTCGCGGCCGATCCATCCCCCATGTTTCCCTTCGTTCTCCCCTGGGACGACGCTACCCACGGCGTTATCACCGATGTGTCGTTTTTGAACGATGGGCCGGCGGGAGCGCATGGCAAAATCGTGGCGAAAAACGGGCATTTTGTGGAGTCCAAGACGGGAAAACGGATTAAGTTTTTGGCGACGAACTTTGTGGCGAAGGGCGCGTTTCCGTCGCATGCGGACGCGGAGAAGGTGGCGCGGCGCGTGGCGAAGCTGGGGATTAATTTAGTTCGCTTCCATCATATGGACAACAGCGACTGGGGGCAGGAGTCGAGTATTTGGGATTACAATGTTACAGATCGGCGACATATCAGCGCGTCGCAGCTGGACAAATTGGATTATCTGATCGCGCAGCTGAAGAAGAACGGCGTGTATGTGAATTTGAATTTGCATGTCAGCCGGAAGTTTTCGGAAGCCGATGGGTTTCCGGCGAGCGTGTCGCAGATAACCTTCGGGTTTGATAAGCGGGTGGATGAGTTTGACCGGACCATGATCGCGCGGCAGAAAGAATACGCGCACGATTTGCTGACGCATGTGAACCCGTATACGAAGCTGTCGTATGTGAAGGATCCAGCCGTCGCGGTGGTTGAGATCAACAACGAGAACTCGCTCGTCGGCGATCCGTGGGCGACGCTGGGCGCGGACTTAGACACGCTGCCTGATCCCTTTAAGAGTGAGCTGACGGAATTTTGGAACGCGTGGCTGGCGAAGAAGTATGGGACGGATGAGAAACTCAAGGCGGCGTGGCTTGCGGGCGTGACGCCCGTCGGCTTTGGACTGCTGACCCTGGCCTCGGAATGGTCGTACGAACATCAAGGGGCGTCGCAGGCGGATTTCGGTCCCACGAACGAAGGCGCGTTCAACCCTCCGGGAACGTTTGACGGTCCCGCGCCGCGCGAAGCGCAGGCGATTAAGGCCGAGGTACGCGCGGTCGATGGCGTCGATTGGCATGTGCAGGCGCATATGACGGGGCTCGATCTGGCTAACGGCGGGACTTACACTGTGACCTTCCGGGCGAAATCCGACGCGGCGCGCACCGTGCCCGTGGCGGCGTCGCTGGATCAGGACGATTGGCGCAATGTGGGGCTGGGCGCGAACGCGGCGCTGACGACCGAGTGGAAGACGTTCCGTTATGTGTTTACCGCCCATGACGCCGTGGCGAAGCATGTTCGCCTCGCCTTCACGCTGGGCGGCCAGACGGGGACGGTCTGGATCGCGGGCCTGCAAATCCACTCTGGCGCAGACGGCGCCGGCTTACAGCCGGGGGAATCGCTCGCGGCGAAGAACATCGCTATTCCCTCGTCCGCCCTGAAAGCGCAGCACGATGACTGGATCGCCTTTCTCGCCGACACCGAACGCGCCTACGCCAATGAGATGCGCGCCTACCTCAAGCGCGATCTGGGAGTGCAGGCGAATATTATCTGCTCGCAGATGGGATACGGCGGGCTGACCAGCATCGGCCGCGAGGCGGCGATGGATTTCGCGGACAACCACGCCTACTGGCAGCACCCCAGCTTCCCGCACAAACCGTGGGATTCGGTCGATTGGAACATCGGCAACACCCCGATGGCCGCCGACCTCGCCGCCGGCAAGGATGGGACCCTCCTGGGCCTCGCCCGCTACCGTGTCGCCGGCAAGCCGTACTCCATCTCCGAATACAACCATGCTGCGCCCAATGATTTCCGGGCCGAGACGCTCCCCGAACTCGCCACCTTCGCCGCCTCGCAAGATTGGGACATGATCTATCTGTTCGACTACGGCGACTACGGGACCGGCGCCCCGAACGATAAGATCGGCGGCTTCTTCGGCATCGGCTCCGACCCCGCGAAAACCGCCTTCCTGCCCGCCGCCGCGATGATTTTTCGGGCGGGAACGTTTCTCCCGTCGGCCTCCGCCACCACGATCCCGATCCCCGCGCGGCTTCTGCATACCGCGAGCATTGAGAGCGTGTGGCGCGATCCCAGCCTCAAGTTCCATCCAAAAGACCCGCTCAACGAGCGTTTAGCCATCGCGCCCGGAGCCGCCGCCGTGCGCCGGGAGAAACCCGTCACGCCCGCTGCCGCCAGAGGCAAGGCGCGCTGGGTTCGCTCATCCTTCATCACCGCCTTGGCGACTAACTCCCAGTACGTCGCCGACAGCCCCGGCGCGCAGGCGTTCGCCGGATACTACGGCGGCCACGCGATCGATCTCAACAGCGTCTTCTGGACAAACTCCATCCACGGCAAGCGTCCCGCTGGGTCCGAGTCCCAGGTGACGCTCCAATTCCCGACCTTCGGCAATAACTTCGCCGCCGGAACCCTCACCGCCATGGACGGCAAACCCGTCAGCTCTTCTCATAAACTGCTCCTCACCCTCGTCGGCAAAGTCGAGAACCAGGAGATGGGCTGGAACGCCGACCGCACCAGCGTCGGCAATCAATGGGGCCACGGCCCCACCATCGCCGAAGGCGTCCCCGCCACCATCACCATGACCCCCTCCGCCGCCCGGCGCGTCTGGGCGCTCGACGCCACCGGCAAACGCCGCACGCCCGTCCCTGCCACCTACAAAAACGGCGCGCTGACCTTCACGGTCGGCGCTCGGTACAAGACGGTTTGGTATGAGATCGGGCAGTAGGGGAGGCGGCAATGAAGCAAGACGTTGTCGCTTCCTGTTAAGCACATTCGGGGCTGTCATCGCGCCCCAGATATGAAATCCGTGTTGGCAATCGTTCCCCGGTTATAAAAACCGAGTCTGTGAAGTCGCTTCGCGACTAATTGTCCGTGCCGGACAAACAAACGATGGATTATCGACCACAAATATTTGTTCGTCCGGCACGGACGGTTAGCGTTTCGCTTCCCAGACCCGGATTTCATATCCGGGGGACGACGGCTGCGATTCTTATTTGGATTTTATTAGGTTTTTCTATGGATTTTGCGTATACGTATGATCTTGACACAATGGAGGTTCTTTGATATAATCGGAACGGTTCGAGCTAAAGAGTTTGTTTGTGTGGCTTTTGTTTGGATTTGTTGGTTTTGGTGACATTTGCCATCCAGTAGCGTCTTTAGACGGATCCGCGTCCACAAAGGGCGCAGTCTCATTTTTCGGCGACGGAGAGAAAAGGAGATATGCAGGGCATGAATACTCAGTTAGATTGCAATAGAAGCAATACCATTCTTAGGAAACGCCGAAGCTATCGCATTGCACGGACGGCGGCGCTGGCTGCGTCCGCACTGGCGCTGCTGGGGATGGGGCAAACCTCTCACGCGCAGGCGCCCGGCGGCATGGGCCTGGTCTGGGCGGATGAGTTCTCCGACGCGCGGCTCGGGGCGACTCCCGCCGGCGTCTACTGGAACTACGATACCGGCGGCGGCGGCTGGGGCAACAACGAACTGCAAAACTACACCAGCAACGCGGACAACGCGCATGAGGTCTTTGACGGCTCGGGGACGGACAGCTCGGTCATGCAGATCAAAGCGACGAACTCCGGGGGAACCTGGTACTCGGCGCGTTTGAAGACTGCCGGGAAAGTCTCCATGGGACCTTATGGCTATTACGAGGCGCGCTGCAAATTCCCCAACGGCGGCAAGGGCTACTGGCCCGCGTTCTGGTTCCTGGGCAACAACATCGGCTCGGTCGGCTGGCCCACCTGCGGCGAGATCGATGTCGCCGAGGAGATCAACGGCCAGTGGGAAAACCACCAGAGCCTGCACATGCCCGGCTGGGATCCGACCTTGCAGACCACGCCCAACAGCTCCACCACGACATATCATAACTACGGCGTGAACTGGCAGCCCGGCTACTGCGCCTTCTACGTCGACGGCGCCTTCACCGGCCAGTTCAACCAGGGCGGTGGCGGCAACTGGGTCTTTAACAACCAGACCATGTACATGCTGCTCAACCTTGCCGTGGGCGGTAACTGGCCCGGCAACCCGGACGGCAGCACGGCGGGCACGGCCTACTTCAACGTGGACTACGTGCGCCAGTATCAGAACGGCGCGCCGGCCATCCAGGACGGCGTCTACGAAATATCCGCCTCCACCACCGGCAACACGCTCGACTGCTGGCAGGCGGGAAGCGGGAACGGTACGGTGATCAAAATCGACACGTACCATCAGGGAAACAACCAGCTGTGGCAGGTGACGAACCTGAACAACGGTTACTACTCCATCCGAACCGTCAACGGCGGACGCAGTCTGGACTGTACTGGCTGCAGCCCGAACGATGGAACACAGATCGAGCTCTGGGACTGGAACGGCGCGGCCTGCCAGCAGTGGCAGATCTCGCAAACCTCCGGAGGCCGCTTCGTGATCGCCACGGCGGGGACCAAAAGCAACGGCCAGCACGATGTCCTCGACGGCTCCGGATGCTCCGGCGCCGCCGGCGCCAACGTCCTGCTCTGGAGCTGGGGCGGCGGCGGCTGCCAGCAGACCTGGGACTTCATTCGCAGATAATCGTGCGTTCGATGGAAGCTCTCGCTGGGCTTTCGTTCTCAGCGTCCGCGCCATCAGTTGCCCCCGGCCCTGTAGGGGCCGGGGGCATCCAAATCAGTGTGTTTCGGAGAATTGGCGCCGCCCGCGCCCGGCGCGCTCCCGCAGCAGCACCAGGCCCGCACCCAGCAAGATGGGAAAGAGGGTGTCCGCCTGCCACTGAAGATAGGAGACAAGCGTATGGGGATGCAATGAGGAGTGAAATGCGATTTCTAACGGCAGCTCAATCGTGTATCCGAACAGGAGCCCGACTATGAAATACGATTTTGCCTTCTCTGAGTAAGTGGAGGCCCAGGCGAGCGCCGGAATCATTTCGAGAATGCGAATGGCGGCCAATTCTGTTCCCGGCTTGTGCGTATGCATTCGCAGAAAGACGATCGGCGCTATGAATACAAGCAGGCAAAACGTGCGCATCGCCCATCTTCGACACCGCCGCGGATCGCCGGCGCCGGCGTCCGGGTCGTAAAAGAAGGCCTGGAATCCCTTGCCGAACGAGGCGCTTGCTCGCGCCGATGCTAAGTGTTTCATCGTGAATTATCCGTTCCCGTTTCGAGGTTCAGTCTCTTTGCTGCTCGCTTGCGCCCGCCGCGCGCAGGAGATCGACCATGGTCGTGTCGCCGCTGATGTCCGCGAGACGGATCGCCATCGCCAGCGGCGTTTCGCGCTTGAGGCCCTGGTTCTCGGTATTTGCGCCGGCGTCCAGGAGCGCCTGGGCGGCGGCGGCGCGGGATTTCAGCACTGCGAACATGAGCGCTGTCCTGCCTCCGCCGCCGTTCTCATCGAGATCGTTGACGACCTCCGTGTCTGCGCCCCCCGCAGCCAGCATACCGATGGTTTCTTCGTTTCCGAAGAGAGCGGCCAACATCAGGGCGGTCACACCCTGATTGTTCCGATGATTGACGCTGGCCCCGGCTTCAATCAATACGCGCACGCACTCGTCCGTCCCGCGCTGTGCGGCGACCATCAGCGGCGTGAAGCCGAGGTGATTTTTGCGGTCGATCTCGGCGCCGGCCGCGAGGAGCATCCGAGCGAAATCGGGGCTGCTATGGCAGCGGTGCAGCGCGACGCCCTCGGTGATATTGGCGGCGTTCACATCCGCGCCGCGATCGATCAGCAGTCGTCCGATGTCGATCCGATCGCAATACGCCGCGCGCATCAGCGCTGTTTCGTCGCGAAGGGACTGAGCATCAACGGGGACGCCAAGCTCCAGCATTCGCGTCACGACCCCAATCCCGCACGATCCGGCTGCGTTCCAGAACACCTGCGCCATCTCGTCGCTTTGTGGATCGGGCGCCTGCTCCAGCAATTCCATCATCTGATCATTGTCACCCATTTGTGCGGCTTCGATGAGTCCGACGGCGGCGCCGGCCTCTGTCAGCGCATCGATAGCCGCCTGATGGTTTCGTCCGCCCGCCGCAATTTCCAGGGCCGTGCGCCCGGAAGCATCGCGCAGATTGAGATCGGAGCCATGGCGAATAAGCATCTGGATAATCTCAAGATTTCCGCTCATCGCCGCCCGCATCAGCGGTGTGGTTCCGGGCCTCCCAGTTTCCTGAGGAACGTGCCGGTAACGAACGCGGCAGTCGACATTGGCGCCGGCGTCCAGTAGGATTTCGGCAATCTCCAGGCCGCGCGGATTTCTCGGAGATACTGCGGAGTGCAGCGCCGTCTGCCCAGCGCCGTCCAAAGCTTCCTTATCCGCGCCGCGAGCGAGCAATATCCGGACCAGTTCTGGGTCAGGGCGGCGCACGGCGAGGATCAGCGGCGTCAGGGAGCCTCGCGCCGCGAGCGCATTCACATCCGCGCCATGCTCCAGCAGCAGCGCCACCGTTTCGGGGTTCCCGAACTGAACGGACGCAAAAAAAGCGTGCGTGACTGTGGCGTTCGATGGGGGCGGTACGCCCTCCAGCATTTCCTGGAGCTTATCTGTGTCGCCCAGCAGCGCGGCTTCGGAAAAGCCGACCGGGGCGCCCGCTTCCAGAAGCGCCTCGATCACCTGCGCGCGTCCGTAAGCGGCGGCCATCTGAAGCGCCGTTTTACCATCTCTGTCCCGCAAATCAAGTCTGGCGTGATGGCGAAGGAGCAGTCGCACGATCTCCAAGTTTCCTGCGCTCGCCGCCTGCATCAGCGCGGTGCGTTCGGTGTGGAAACCGTAGTCCTCACGAGAAACCGCGTCGACATTTGCGCCGGCGGCAATCAGCCTTTCGGCAATCGCGATATCTTTGGCATAAGATAGGGGAGGAGCAATCCCCTCTGGCGGCGCCGCGTTCGCGCCCGCCGCAAGAAGCAGTTCGATCATCTCCCGTCGGTTGTGCGATGCGGCGTGCGCCAGCGGCAGATGTCCCATGTGGTCGGGGACATTCGGATCGACGCCCTGCGCCAGCATCCGGCGCAGCTCGGAATAATCACCCGTATGCGCGGCAAAAAAGGGCGTACTGCCCCAGGGATTGTTTGGTTTCATCAGTAGTTAAGCGGCGGAGTGTCCAATCGAATGTATGACTGTATGGCCAGTCGTGTCAGTACAATTAGCGCCAGCAGAGACGCAGCGTTATCGCCGCCTTTGCCGAGAGCGGCGTTTGCTCCTGCCGCGAAAAGCGCATCCATGCTACGCTATGTCTTAATGATGACCGAACAAGTGCGTCATTCGGATAGCAGTCGATGCAAGGGGGCCTAATATTATCAGTGCGGCTATCCCAAACGCGACGCCTTGCCCCAGTGGGTGGCGTCGAGCGGCGATCCCGAGACCCAGAGCAAAGCTTAACAAGATCGAAATCGGCAGCATCAGCGCTGTGCCCCATTTGCCATGTGATAGTATCGCCATTGTGACGCCGCCGATACTGCACGCCGCGAAGAAAAGCGCCAGTAAGGCGATCGCAAATTCGCGTGAGGGATTGACGGGATCACGCCGCTGTTCTTCCTCCGCGAACCGAAGCAGGCGCAGGGAGAGCGATCGACCTGTAACGATGCTGATCGTAAAGACCATCAGCCGGATATCGCTGCGGGCGAGCGTCAGGAAAATGGCAAGAATGATCGCCACTTGAATGACCCACATTTGCAGTGGGTTTGCCTGATCATAATTTCGTATTCGTTCTGCAAGAGAAAAACTTTTCGTCACCAATCGTAACTCCAGCCGACAGACAAAATCGAGCGTGCTAGTCGCCTTGTGGTGGGCGAACCATCAATGGGCCTCATCGCGTGTTCGTTATTTTACGTCTCCGCGCGCCCCAATATTCAATTGGGCGGGTTCAGCGTGAGGCTCCAGGTCTGATCGAGGCAGTCGCGCGTCATGCTTGTCATGTGGCTGTCGCCCATCAGGACATTGTAGCGATCGTTTGACCGGTCGCCGTGCCAGCTGCCGATGTTGTCGAACAGCACGTTGATCTCCGAAAGGCCATGCGCGGTGTACGGCGGAAGTGGTTCGTAGGCGGCCGTCTCGGAGATCGACTTTCGCTTCAGGCCGAGTTCCGTGCGATAGGAGTAACTGATGCCGAACTGCTCGTAATAGGACGGCCTTGCCGAGAGGGGAATGGCTCCCATTCCGGCGTCCACGAAATCGCCGCCGCTGTCGGAAGGGCAGCGCCAGATCTCCTTGGATTTGATGTAAGGCGACAGCAAGTCCGTCAGCGCCGGCATCTGCTGCACGTCGTTCCCGAAATCGCCGCCCTCCGCCGTATTCCAGATGCTCGTGTTCTTATCGACGGCGTCGCCGCCATGCGGGAAGTACTGGTCGTTGTCGTCGGAATAAAGCGTAAACGCCACGCCCAGCTGGCGCAGGTTGGAAGCGCAGGCGCTCTGCCGCGCCTTCGCCCGCGAGGACGCGAACGCCGGGAAGATCAGCGCCGCCAAAATACAGACGATCGCGATCACCACCAGCAGCTCGATCAGCGTGAAACCCCGTTGACTGCGATTATCAGGATGCATTCCGCCCCAGCCCTCCGATGTCTGTACGACAAGTCATAAAATGGAAAATTGCGCATAAGGTTGCGCAGTGCGTCACGAGCCTATGCTTTCTATTTCCAATTGGTTCGCCCCTATACTTTGGTGATGAAAGCCGCACGCTGCGCGTCCTCTTGATCGATCCTGAGCTGCCATCGGGCTGCGATCACGACGCTCGGCGCCATCAAGAGCGCCGCAATCGCGGCTGTCTCCCAGGCGCGCGTCGAATGAGTCATGTGCAGGACCAGGGCGAGCAGATGAACGATTGCATAGGCAGACACTGCAAAGCCCATCCACACAAATAGGACAAGTATGTGAAGAGTAAGCGGCCTTTTTGCCATCCAAGGCATCGCCACAGCCATCCCCAATGAGAACCCCAATCGCGCCGGCTCAATCGGATGACGCCACTGGTTGGCGAGAAAGAGTTCCGACCCAACAAATAAAACAGCTAAAAGGATCGATCTCACGATCCACTTCACTGCCGCGGCCCGTTTTGTGTCCGATGGCTTCAAAATTAAGGTCATTCGTTTTTACTCAAGATATTATCATCTGACGATGAATGTGACCCGAAATGGCTCAGAAAGTTGCGCACAAAAGCTCTGTCCTAATCGCCGTCGAACTTGAGATAATATCCGGGCTGGCTCGCGCACTTCTCCGCGAGCTTTTCGACACGCGCCAGGAAGTCGCGGTCGTCGGGCGTCTCGGCGTTTTCCATCAGGCGGCGCCATTCGATCAGAAGCTCGGGCATCTGGTCGTGGGAGAAAAAGGTGAAGTCGCCGGGGTCCATCGCCGAAAGCAATGGATAATCGGGGTCGCTGTAGGGGATCAGGTCGCGGGTGGCTTCCCGGGGAAAAACGACGGTTTCGAGGCGGCCGTGGTCCTGAGTGTGCAGGGAAATATCGACGGGCATGACGCTTGGCTCCTTTGGTGCGAGCGGAGCCAGAGGCTCCAGCCATAGTATGGCATGGAGCCGGCGGGATGTCATGGTTTTTAGAGGGCGGGTGGGGCGAATCTCATGCGTTTTGCTTCGGCGCCAAACAAGCGGCGATTGCGAGGGTGACGGCGGCGACGGCGGAGATCGTGCGGACGGTGTTGAGCGCGTTCCAGGGGGATTCAAACCTCACACGCTGTGCGGCGATCTCGTGGGCGGTGGCCGTGTGCAGCGGAAAGCTGTTCAGGGCTTCGTTGAGCGGGATGTTACCCGCGACTGACACGCCGATGACGCCGACGGCGTAGGCGACCGCTGCGGCGGCTAGCAGCCAGAACCGGGGGCCAGGCGCGGGGGCGTACTGCATCGCGGCGGCGATCGGCAGGAGAAAAAGCGCGCCGAAGAAGCCGGCGAAGAAGACCGGGTTCTGGATCGCGATGTTGATAGATTGCATCGCTCCCAAATACTCTGCATCAGGAAGCCGCCCCAGTCCCGCCGTGATTGAACACGACCAGGCGTAAAATAAGCCCGCCATCAGCGACGCGGAGATGGCCGCGCAGACCAGAACAATGTTCTCCAATGTGATCATCTTGCCGCTCCCTTTTGCGTTATGGATTTGCATGGTTGGATAACTTTTGAAACTCCTGGGGTGAACATCCGGCGAACTCCTGAAACGTCCGGATGAAATGCGATTGGTCGGCGTAACCATTGTCGAAGGCGACATCGGAGAGGCTGTCATAACGACGAAGGCGCATCTGCGCGAGCGACGCCTGGAACCGGCAGACGCGCGAAAACAGCTTCGGCGGGATGCCGACCTGCCGTTCAAACCGTCGCTCGAAGGTCCGTTCGGACAATTGCAGATCGTCTCGAAGGTCCTTGAGCGCAATGGCCCCCGACGACTCTTCCATCCGTGCGACGGCGTACCGCGTGACGGGATCGGCCTGGGCTCGCTCGTTCTGAAGCTGGGTGAAAAGATGACGCGCTAGCAGATCGACTTGTCCCTGCACGGTCTCGGTTTCGGCAAGCTGTTCGGGCAAATGCGCGTGGCTCTTCGAGAGCAGGAGGCGAAAGTCCAGGCACGAATCCGTCAGCTCGCGGGCGTGAAATCCAAAGAGCGACTTTAATGCATCGGGTGCAAAACGGACCCCGATTAGCGTCACCTTGCCCGACGCAGACAGCTCGATGTGCCGTGTCGTTTGTCCGTACAGAAACGCCTCCGGCAGCGGCTTGTCCGGGTGACCGCCAAACGCGCCGCCGCGCGGCTGCTGCACGATCAGCCCCGGGCAGCCATCCACCAATGGGCCGAGCGACTGCGGCGCATCCCCATCGTGATCCATCGTCCAGAAATCTCGAACGATCTCCCGGAGATACGCCGGCGGTGGTATTTGCTGATAGGTCATCTCGGTTTACCCTCGCGTCACGGCTGAACTTTCACGCTCGTTTCTATTATACACCGCCCCAATAGAACAAAACCGACATGAGCGGCAGCGCGCCAAACCCTACTTTCCCGCCGTCACGAGATCGGCAAGCGCCGGGAGGGCTTGGGGGGCTTTGGAGCCGTCCAGAACGAAGTTTTCCGCTTTCGCTTGTGAGAAACGACGGAGGCTTCGGATGACGCCTTCCATTGCTTTCGCGGGACCGTAGCTTTCCAGAATGATGAGCGGAACGTTCTGATAGGTCCGTGCGGTAATCAGGGCTTCGGTCACCAGACCGTTCGTGTTGGGCTTGCCGTCGGGGCCGGGGATCGGGATGAGTTTGGCGGCGGGCTGCGGCTGTGTCCAATCGTCCCACGAACCGTACTGACCAATGTACAATGACTCGGACCCGACCGGGGGAACGAGGATAGGGGTGTGGTTCGGACCGGGAGCGTAGGACGCCGGCAGGGCGTCGAACAGGGCGTTCTTGAACGTGTGCTCCGTGCTCGCGCGCAGCGCCGCCCAGGCGTCGTAAAGTTTGCCTTCGACCGGAGCGTCTTCGCCGAAACCGGGGAGGCTGATGTTCGCGCGTGTGGCGCCGTGAAATGGGGAATGGATGTCCAGCGGGTCGGCGTGCAGCGTGCGCAGAGCGGCGAGACGTCCCACGAGGGTATAACCGAGCGCTTGACTGCCGCCCTGAAGCATGCCCTCCACCTCATAGCCGTGCGGGGTAATATCGGTCCAGAGCATCCCCGCGACGCCGGGAATGCGCGACGCCCTGCCGATGAACGCCGCCATTCGGCCGGCGGTTTGCGGGTCGAACGGCGTGACGGTATTATGAGCGCCAGGGCCGCCCTGCTGAGTCACGGCGAATTCCTGCTCGGTGGTGCGCCCCATGACGGTTCGGTCCAGCAGATCTTCGGGAACGTCGGCGCCCCAGGCGAGCACGCGGACGGCGGGGATCAGCGCGATGCGCGCCGCCTGGGCGGATTTCGCGGCGTGGGCCAGAAGCGCGAGCGCGGCGGCGTCGCCCGCGCCGCGAACGCCGAGCGAGACGCGCAGCCAGAGTTCGTTCAGGCCGAGCGCGCGCATGGCGGCGATATTCTTATCGATCTCCTCGGGCGTCTTCGCCTCCAGGAGCACGGCGCGGCGGCGGAATGTTTGGGCGAGCGGCGGCAGAGCGCCTGGCGGCTCGTCGGCCGGCGGCGGTCCGTCTTGGGCGTCGGGATCGCCAAACGGCAGGCCCGGCGTCATGGGCGCATCGACGCCATCAGCGTCGGGAGCGTATGGGAGAATGCGTTCGTAACTTTGGAACATCAGCACCGGCGCGTCGAGCGAGGGGACGACGAACTGGACCATCGGCTCGCATTGCAGGGTAATATCGGCGTCCAGCGTCGTCTTGATATGGTCGCGCGTGTTCGCTTCCTGGATGTGGCGCGCCGCCGTCTGCTGCTCCGGGCTGAGCTGGGCGAAGGGAAGCTTGATCCTGAGCATGTCCCCGCCCATCATCGCCATGGCGTTCGTGTTCGTCTTTAAGTATTTGGTCCGCTGGGGTTCTGTCAGACTGACAGCGTCGGCGGTGAAGGGAATATCGGCGACGGTGTAGTGGACGCCCTCGGGCTGCTTGACGGCGTCGTACGATTTGCCGCTGGGCGCCAGCGCGGCGGCCTTCGCTTCAAACTCTCGCCACATCTCGTGCTTTACGGCGAGGCCGGTCCGATCGTTGGTCAGCACCATCGCGTCGCCTACTTTCCTCCAGGCGCCGCCGACGCAGAGCGCGAGGGCGCGCATGACGTCATAGGTGCGATGAGCCGTCAGTGGGCCGCGCATTGTCACGGATTTCCTGCCGTAGCGGGGATCAGCGTACACGTCCCGGTGCGTTGCGGCGGAGATGACCCGCGCGGCGTCGTCCACGGTTTTGATCGGATCCATGGAGATTTGGACGCGCCATGCGGGATCGTCGTCGCTCAAGTCGCTGGGCTTGAGCGTGTTGGGGATCGTCTCGCGAACGGTCGCGCCGAACTCCCTATCGACAGCGATGCTGGGCGAGTTCATCATGTAGTAGGGCGTGGGCTTGTCCGGCGGCTGGTAATCGTTGGCGAAGACTTCCGAGCCGGGACTGGCCGGGTCCGGGAGCGCGATGCCGGTCTTGTATGCAAGACGCAGGCGCGACTTGCGCAGCTGGTCGGCGGCGATCGTGGTCCGTGGCGCGTCGGGCGTAGCGGCGTCGGAACGTATTATCTCCAGCTTTCCCTCGGGGAAGAGCGCCTCGAACAGACGCTTCTGATCGTTGCGCGTGAGGCTCTCGTAGCCGACGCCGTCTTCGCTCAGAAACGCTTTCCACTGGTCCGCTGAATACGTCGCCGCAAGCAGCTTCACGATCTGCTTGGGCGGCATGCCGTCGTAGATGTTGGGCGTTTCCGGAGGAATGTCGATCACCGTCACCGTCGGCGGCGCGATGGCGTCCACGTCTCCAAAACCACCGATCTTCCGGCCATACACCGTGGCGATCTGCGACGCCGTATCGCCCGCCTCCGCCGGAGCCGCATCCTTTGGCGGCGGGATTAAGTCGGCGTCCACCGCGATGTAAAGGTCCGACTTTGGCGGCGCGGCCTGCGCGAGCGCCTGCGCCAGCGTTTGGGTCGGCGGCTTTGGGGCGTCGCCCTCGGCGCGCGCGATGGGCGCGAGAAGACATAAGGCGGTCATAGCTGCGGTGATGCGATCTGGGGACATGGATTTTCTCCGCCTTTGAATAGATACTCACGAATCCATAACGAGGAAAGCCGAATTTGGTTTCGCAAACGATAAGTTTATGTGTTACTGTTTGGTTGTGTATTTAGCAAATAAATATTTGTAATATTGTTGACTCTTTTGTGTTTTTGGGATATACTTCTGACGAAAGTTGCAAAGAGCCCATCCGCTTCGGCAGGGATGTCGCACGTTCTGTCCTTCTTTTCGGGGAAGTTAAACGATCGAGTGATGTCTTGCCGTCTCTGACGATGGCCGGCGTTTTTCGTGTCGCCCTTCCTCGCATCGAGGAAGGGCTTTTTGCCGTCCGGCAAGTCGCGAAGAACGTTATCCATCGGAAACAACGGAGGCTCACATGGTAATGGTCGCAGATGCTGTCACAGCGACAGTCACAAACTTGCAGCCGGTGCTGGACAACCAGCCCTGGAACGGTTATTCTTACGGCGACGGGCTCAACGTCGCCTCGGGCGCCACGGCGGAGAGCGCCGTGGAGCCGATCAAACTGGGGGCGTTCCCCTCGGTCAATGTCACGCAGAGTTATCAGTATATCTCCACACAGGACGATTACGACAGTCTCGTTTCCACGGAGGTTTCCGGCGCCTACAACAGTCAGACGATCGAAGTCTCGGCGTCGGCTTCATTTATGCGGAGCGTTTCCTACTCCGACACGTCGCTCACGATCGTCGCGTTCTATGAAATCATCAGCAACGGATACGCTCCGCCGGCCACGCCGTATCAGCTGACGGCGTCGGCGCAGAAGGTGGCCGACGCCGACCCCGTGCAGTTCCGCAATCAATACGGCGATTACTTCTGCGCCACCGCCACGATTGGCGCGCGCTTTATCGCGACGTATACGTGCAGCACATCCACCAGCGAATCGCTGATGAAGTTCTCGACGGAGGTCAAGGCGAACAACGACATCATGTCCGCCGCCGGCGCTGCCGCCTTCGAGCAGTCGATGTCGTCGAACAGCGTCAGCGTCAACTGCAACGTCACCATGATCGGCGTTTCCGGGAACCCGCCGCCGATCAACGATTCGCCCGCGAGCATCCCGGACGCCGTGGCGTGGTTCCTCGCCAATAACAGCGCTTCCTCCTTTGTGCCTCAGCGAGCGCGCTTCATCCACTATTCCTACCTCGACAGCAAGATTCCGATCACGCTGCCGATCGACCCGGACAACTTCGCGCTGGTTCAGCAGCTCGGCACGGCGCTCTGGCAATTGCAGTCAGTGATGAACACCCTGCCGGATTACTACCAGACCGCCGCCTACACCGGGGTTCCGCCCGCCGTCACCTTTGGCGGCGCATACACCTATCTCGCCAATGAATTCACGGATTCCCAGGGCGCTCTGCCCTACGATCCCGCAACGACGAACAAGTTTCTGGGACAGGCCCAGGCGCTGGCCGCCGCGCTCCAGGGACCGCTGGCGGTTTACAACTTCTATCTCGGCATTGCGCCCATGGCGGCCTCGGAGCCCGGCGTGGGATCGGGCGGCGACAGCACGCAGGGCTTTGGACTGACGTCCACCACCACGCCCGGCTTGACGGTGCAGTCCGCCAGCGATAACTACAAGGAAGAGTATCATGTCGGCCATCGCGACCATACGTTCCACTGGCCGTGGGCGCCCTACGACGCCTCCAATGTCACGGTCGGCTGGTCGATGCAGGACAACTGGGGCGACGGCACGAACGGCTCGTGGGCGCAGGAAAGCGCGCCGATCATCAATGGGAATACCGCCAGTACAAGCATCCACAGCGAGTACGACCGCGGCTTCAACTGGACGTTCGTGATCTACTTTATCCCCAAGAGCAGCTTCCCCTGGCTGTAGGATAACCGCAAGACCCGTTCGCCGCGAGTTGGGGGCCGGCGGTTGAACGCCCAAAGGGCTCCCGGCCTGCAAGAGCGCGGAAACCCACCTGCGCGGGTTACATTGTCGGAGACATGAGCGTCTTATGTGATATCATATGGGATAAGCATCCGTTTCAGATTATGTAGTCCCCGCAGGGGGACTTCCGCGTTCTTGCAGGCGCGGTTTTTAACCGCCGGCCGCTAACTCGCGGCGTTCTCATTTCCCCCATCATTTCTGATTTTTATCCTGCTTGGCGTCTGCTTTCGCGCGCGCCGCCTCGGCGTCTCGGAGCTGCGTGAGCAGGGCGGGGCGCCGGATGGCGTCGAAGACGACGCCGCGTTCGCCTAATGGGACCAGCTGGCGCAGCGACCCGGCGATGGCGCGGTCGAGAGATTCGTCCTTGGTGTTGGCCGGCATGTAGTCCGGAACGACCCGATATACGAGCGCGCTGGGCATGTGCTCGGGGCTAATCGCGCCCATAATGGGCTGACCGCTGGAGTCCACGGGAGATGTGTACTCGTCGCCAGGCGGCGGCTGGGTGAGATTGTCCCAGGAGCCGTAAAGCACGGAGAGGCTAGTATTGGACGGCGGCACGATGATTGAGAGACGATGGGGACCTGGGGCGAAGACTGAAGGCAGAGCGCCGGCGAGCCAGCGGATTATGCCCTGGCCGCAATCAGACCGCAGTTTGCGCCAATCCGTGTAGAGCGAGCGCTCCAGCTTGAAATCGTCGTCGAAGCCGGGAACGCTCACGTGGGCGCGCTTGTCGGTAAAGTTATTGTTGTGCAGGTCGATCGGGTCGGCATGCTCCTTGCGCAGAAACGCCAGGCGGCCGGCCACGGCGTAGCCCAGCGGCAGGATTGAGCCGCCCATGTCGTCCTCGTTCGCGTCGGCGCGCGCGTACCCCAGGGGGAACGCGTTTTCCCAGACAACGCCCGCGATGCCGCGAACATTCGCCAGCTTGCCCAGCAGCGCCGCAAGGCGACGGCCGACTTCCGGATCGAACGGCGTGACGGTGTCGCGGACATCGGCCATATGCATTTCGCCGATCGCATTTTGCTGCGTCGTCGTGCGCCCCGTCACGGCGCGGTCGATCAAGTCGTCCGAAACGTGATCGCCCCAGGCGAGCAGCGACAGATCGGGATAAACAGCGATGTGAGCCGCCTTGGCTTGTTTCACCGCATCCCCCAGCAGATTCACGGAAGCGTCGTCCTGGGCATTCGCGCCGGGCGTAATCGCCAGCCATAGCTCGTTGATCCCCAGCGCCTTCATTGCCGCAAGGTCTTTTGTCAGTTCGTCCGTGGAGTGCGGCGCCGCGCGAACGGCGCGCCTTGCGAACGCCGTCAGCGTTTTTGCGATGGGGCTGAGGTGTTCGTCCAGTCGCGGCGGCGTCCACGCCTGCAGCAATGGCCCCCAGCGTTTCGCCGTCGCCGCCGCCTGTTCCTGGGGAGTCGCCTTTGGAGTGGGCAGGAGGCCGTGAAGGCTGTCGAGCATCAGCACCGGCGCATCCAGGGAAGGAATGACGATTTGGATCATCGGAGCCGCCTGCATCATCACATCGCCGTCCAGCGATGTCGCCTCATGCTGTTTCGTATTCTGCTCTTGAATCTTTCGGGCGGCTTCCTGCTGCGCGGGAGTCAGTTTGGCGAATGGGAGATAGACCTGGATCATGTCAGTGCTGGGCTCCATGCCATCCTCGCGCCACTTCTTCCAATAGGCGTCCTGCTGGCTCTGCGTGAGCGGATAGGAATCGGCCGTCCATGGGATGTCTTGAATGGTGTAAGGATTAGCGTCCGGGGCCTGTCTGGAAACGGACGCCTCCCCGGCGTCCTGAGCCGCCTTCGCCTTTTCCTCAAACTCCTTCCAAAGCTGATGCTTGGCGCCCAGACCGACGAGATCGTCCGTCAGGACATACGCGGAGCCGACCTTGCGATACGTTCCGCCGACGCAGAGCGCGAGCGCCCGCATCAAATCCAAGGCCCGAACGGACTGCGACGGTCCTATCACTGTCAGCGTCTTTTTCGCATAGCGCGGATCGGCGTAAATCTCGCGGCCTGTCGCGGCTGCGATAGCTCGCACGGCCTTGTCCACAGTCGCAAGTCCGGCGCTGGATACGGCGGCGCGCAGGGCTGCATCGTCCGCGCCCAGGTCATTCGCCTTGAGTGTGTTTGGGATCGTCTCGCACACGGTCGCTCCATACTCCTTGTCCACATTCCCGCTCGGCGAGTTGGTCATGATAAATGGCGTAGGCTGGTCCGGCGAAAAATAGTCGTTGGAAAACATGTGCGCCCCGGGCTGGGCCGGAAGGGAGAGCGCCATGGTAGTCTTGTACGCCAGCCGCAGGCGCGCGGGCTTCAGCGCATCGCCCTTGACATATTGGGCGCCCGAGCCATTCGGAGAAAACCGCTGCACCGCGATTTGCTGATCCGGAAACAGCGCCGCAAACAGCGCGCGCTGACGGCTTGTCGTGAGGTCTGAATACCCCACGCCGGTCTCGCTCATAAATTCCTTCCACTGATCGGCGCTGAAGCTCCCAGAGAGCATTTGGATCAGCTTCTCCGGCTCCATGCCGTCATAAGGATCGACCTTGTCCGGCGGAACGTTCACCACGGTGATCGTCGCCGGCGCAATGGCGTCCACATTCCCGAAACCGCCGACCCTGCGCCCGAACACAGTGGCGACTTGCGTCACGCTGTCTCCCGAAGCCGCCGGCGTGATGTTCTCCGGCAGAGTGACCTTCTCCGCATCAACGGTAATGTAAATCTCGGATTTTGGCGGCGCGGCCAGCGCGAGCGCCTGGGCCAATGTTTGGACTGGCGGCTTGGGCGCATCACCCTCGGCGTGCACTACCGACGCCAGCAGAGAAAGGGCGAGGATCGTGGTAGGATAGCGTGGAATCATAATGGTGTTTGATGCTTGCTTGCTGGTTTTACTTCGCATTTTTTACGGCGTCGGCGAGGCGCGGGAGGATGCGTGGGTCGGCGGCGGTGAAGACGATATTTGGAACCTTGTCGTCGAGCCATTCCTGGATTTGTCGGGAGACGTCGCGCAGGACTTCTGGGGGCGCGGTGTCGTCCGGCTCTCCGAGGGATACGGAGTGATAGACGGTTTCCGACGCCATGGACTGCACGCCGGATCCGTCGGCTGCGGGTTTGCCGTCGGGGCCTGGGAAGGGGATCACGGTGACCGCCGGCTGTGGCTTCGCAGTGTCGTCCCAGGAGCCGTAGACGCGGTAAAGATCGCCGTCGGCGGGCGGCGTGATGATCGGCGATGAGTGCGGACCGGGGCTGTACGAGGCGGGCAGAGCGCTGGCGATGGCGGCGACGAAGGCGCGACGGGCGGTGACGCGCAGCTTGGACCAGGCGTCGTACATCTGGGCGTTTGTTCCGTTATCGCCGAAGTCGGGCAGGGTGATGTTGGCGCGCATATCGAGGCCGTGGGATAGTGTCAGGTCGAGTGGGTCGGTGTGTGAGGCGCGCAGGGAGGCGAGGCGGCCCGGCGCGGCGTAGCCCAGGAGGGGCGGGTTGTAGAGCGAGCGTTTGTCGGTATAACCTGGCGGCGCGGAATCGGTCCACAGCATGCCCGCGACGCCGGGGAGGCGCGCGGCTTTGCCGACGATCGCCGCCATTCGCTGGATTGCCTCCGGCGCGAAGGGGGTGACGGTATCGTCCGTGGCGCCCAGGATCGTGCGGTCTTTCAAACCTTCTGGCGCTTTGTCGCCCCAGGCCAGCAGGCGAAACGCGGGGTAAAGGGCGATGTGCGCCGCCTGCGCGCCTTTGGCCGCATGGCGCAGCAGATCGAGCGCCGTGTCGTCACCCTCGCCGTCCGCGCCGAGCGGGACACGCAGCCAGAGTTCATTCAGGCCGAGCGTTTTTAGCGCCGCAATGTTCTTGTCGATTTCTTCGACCGTTCCTGCTTCCACGAGGGCGGCGCGGCGGCCGAATGTATGGATCATCGCGCGCATCTCGTCGGCGGTCGGCGCCTTGTCCGGCAGGGGGGGTCCGGCTTTGGCGGCCTGCGATTCGGCTTCGTCGCGCTGGGCTCTGGCGATCGCCGCATCGGATATGGCCAGGTAGGGTAGGAGGATCTCGCAGGCGTTCGGAACAATCACCGGGACTGGGATCGACGGCATGAGGATTTCCACCATCGGCTCGGACTGGATCATCACATCGCCGTCCAGCGTCGATGCGATGTGATCCTTCGCATTCGCCTCCTGAATGTGGCGCGCGGCGTCCTGCTGCACGGGCGTCAAGTCGCGGAACGGAAGCGTCAATTGGATCATATTCGATCCAGACATGGAGCGCGTATTGTCTTCCTCGAACTTCTTCCAGTACATCTCCCGTTCTTTGTCAGAGAAGGGAAAGTCGTCGCCGGTCGAGGGAATATCCTTCACGGTGAACGCCGCGCCATCCGGCTGCGTTGCCGGCGTGTAACGGTCGCCGGTGGGCGCCAGCGCCTCGGCTTTGGCCTCGAACGCCTTCCACAGCTCTTGCTTGACGGCGAGTCCAATACGGTCGTTGGTCAGCACGAGACTCGGGCCCACCTTGCGCCACGCGCCGCCGACGCACATCGCGAGCGCGCGCATGAGATCGTAGGCGCGGCGCGGAGCAGCCGGCCCGGCCATCGTGACGGTCTTCTTGCCATAGCGTGGGTCTGCGTAGACCTCGCGCTGCGTAGCGGCGGCGACGGCGCGCGCCACATCGTCCACGGTGCGCGCGCCGACGAGCGGGACGAGGGTTTTCCAGGCTGCGTCGTCGCTGTCCAGATCGCTGGGTTTTAAAGTATTGGGGACCGTCTCGCGCACCCATGCCCCAAACTCACGGTCCACATTATTGCTTGAGGAGTTCGACATTACGTAAAAGCCCGGGCTGTCCGGTGGAGTGTAGGAGCCGGCAAAGACGTGCGAGTTCGGCTCACCCGGTACGGAGAGCGCGATGTCGGTCCTGGTGGCGAGGCGCAGGCGGGCGGCGCGCAGCGAATCCCCGCTCAGCTCCGTGGGCGATTGCTGGGCGCCGCTGGGATCGAATCGGACCGCCAGCATTTTTCCATCCGGAAAGAGGGCTTCGAATATGCGCCGCTGATCGTCCCGCGTCAGGCTGGCGTAAGCAAGTCCGTCCTCGCTCAAAAACGCCCGCCACTGCTCCTTGGAAAATGTTCCCGCGAGCAGCTTGACGATCTGCTTCGGCTCCATGCCGTCATAGACATTGGGCGTGTTCGGCGGAACGTCCACGACCATGACCGTGCGCGGCGCGATGGCTTCGACATCTCCAAAGGCGCCCACGTTTTGGCCGAACGCCTGCGCCGTTTGCGCCGCCGATTCGCCGTCAAACAGCGCCGGCCCATCCTTGGGCGGCGTCACCTGATCGGCACCCACGGCAATATAAAGTTCAGACTTCGGCGGCGCGGCTAAAGCGAGCGCCTGCGCCAGCGTCTGCGGCTTCGGCGCATCACCAGCGGCGCGCGTTGTGGGAGCGGCTAGAACGAAACAGCAGATTAGCGGCGCGGCGGAGCGTCGATAGTTCATGAAATTTGCCCTGCCAATTGTTTGTGATACGAATATTATAACGAAGGAGAGAACATTTCGTTTCGCGGTCTCTTGGGAAATTATTGATGAGTCGGGGGGCCCCTAACCCCCCAACTCGCTAAGGCTCGTTTCCCCTCTTCCCTGCGAGCCGCTTCGCGGTGGGAAGTGGGTGCTGATCACTTGAGACGACATGGCTCTTGACATAGGGCTACCAAGACAAGCGTATCTGTTCTCTTCTTCGTTGACTGCGCCAAGAGCTATGTCGTCAGTAATTACTAGCTCCCACTTCCCACCGCGAAGCGGCTTGCAGGGAAGGGGGAAAGCGCGCTAAAGCGCCGGGGGGTTAGGAGCCCTCGTCTCAGTATATTTGAACCCATTATGGCGCCTATGGATTCCATTTATGGTTTTTGATGGTCCAAAAAGTGATTGACGGATCGTGTTACTTTTGCTATAATAGCTCAGCTTAACCGGTTAGGTTGTTCTGGCGCGGTTACCACGGCGGTAAGCAAACGAGTCTCGTCGTTGCAACGACCCTATTGATGTGTTTTAAAGTTACTATCGCTGTCTATGAGGACATATGAAGGAGACATCTCGAATGAAACATTGGAGCTGGAAACAGGGGGCTTGCGCGGCGGCGCTTTCCTTGGGGATATTGATCGCCGGCGCGAGCGGGGCGTCGGCCTCGAACACGGGCGTCTTCGGTGGCGGGCCGCTTTACATCAATGCGGCGGCGCATATCGCGGAGCTCAAGAACTCGGGCTTTACGGAAGTGGTCGTTTGGAATATGGCGGTTTCGACCGCCGGGGATCTGAACTTCAATGGAGAATTTCCCGTCTGCGCGAACGGCGCCTATACCGGCGGCGCGACCCACTCTGACTTCGCGGGCAATATGGCGATCCTGAAGCAGGGCAGTGTGCGCAGGGTCACGTTTAGCGTGGGGTCGTCCAATGTTGGCGACTTCCAGCACATTCGAGATTTGATCAATGCGCAGGGAACGGGCAGCACAAGCGCGCTTTACAAGAACTTCGCTGCGCTCAAAGCCGCCATTCCCTCGCTGGACACCATCGATCTCGACGATGAGAATTGCTACGACACGACAACGATGGTGAAGTTCTGTGTGATGCTGTCAGACCTGGGTTACACCGTGGCGCTCGATCCGTACCAGAACAGCGGGTTCTGGACGGGCGTCGCGTCGCAGGTCAACAGCCAGCGGCCGGGGACGATCGACTCCGTTCACCTCCAGTGCTATTCCGGCGGCGGCGGCAACAGCCCGTGCTCCTGGAACTTCGGCGGCATTCCCGTGTATCCCGGCCTGGACAGCGGATCCCAAAATCCGTCTCAGGTTTCTTCGACCCTGGCGGGATGGAAGAGCACGTGCGGGATTACTGGCGGCTGGATGTGGCTCTATGACGGCTTCCAGGGCAATGCGGCGGCCTACGCCTCGGCGATCAATAACACCATCGGCGGTCCGCGGCAATACGCCCCGTACTTTATGCTCGTCAATCAAAACAGCGGCAAGTGCCTGGACCTGAGCGGCGGCAATATGGCCAACGGTGCCGTCACCAACCAGTGGAGCTACGACTACAACGGCGCGAACGAGCGCTGGACGCTCATTCCCACGGAGAATAACGACCACTTCAAGATCGTTTCCTGGGTCAGCGGCAAGGCCGTTTCGGTGTCCGGCGACTCGACGGCGAATAGCGCGCAGCTCGTCGCCTGGGACTACAATAACGATTCGAGCCAGCAGTGGGATTTGGTGGACGCGGGCAACGGCTGGTACAACATCAAAAACGTGCGCAGCGGCCTGCTGATGGATGTTTCCGGAGGCAGCACCGCCGACAACGCCAAGATCCAGCAGTACGCCAACACCAACACCGCCGCGCAGCGCTGGCGCTTCCAGCCGTGGGGAACCTACAATATCGAAGGCTTCAGCGGCAAGTATGTTTGCGTCCAAGCGGGTGGCAGTGCGAACGGCGCGAAGATCGTTCAATATCAGTACCAGAGCAATCCCTGGTTCCGATGGAGCTTCACGGGTGAGGGCGACGGATTCTACGGCGTCTTCAGCCAGAACGCGACCACCCGCGCGATCAGCGTCATCAACAGCTCCAGCGCGGCGGAAACGAAAACACAGCTCTGGGACTACAACGTCAATAACATCGGTGACCAGAAGGTACGTATCATTCCCAAAACGAACGGCCATTACCGGTTCTTCTTCAAGCACGACGATATGAGCTGGGATATCGCCGGGGGCCTCCCCGGCAACGATGTCCCGCTTCAGCAATATCCCGACAATAATTCCATCGCGCAGGAGTTCTCCCTGGTGCGGGTTCCGTAACGGTCCCGCGTGCTCAATAGACAACGACGGCGGGCGGGAGTATTTTAGATACTCCCGCCCGCTTTCGTTTGCGCCTGCATGGTAACAGTCTAATTTAAATATGGTATCAGATGGTCCAAATAATTGTTGACGGATTGAACTTCGTTTGCTATAATGGCGCATGTCGCCTAATCGTATAGACAGAAAGTGTTCTGTTGCGATTATTGCAGTATTGATAAAAATGTGTAAAGACGATTATCGCTGTCTATGACGACAAGCCTCAGGGAGACATTACTCATGAAACATGGTCTTTGGAAACAAGCGCGCGCCGCGCTGTCGGCGGCGGCGTTCTCGGGCGCCTTGCTGATCGCGGGCGCGGCGGCGCCGAACGCGGCGTCGGCGGCTCAGTCGGGTGTGTTTGGCGGAGGGCCGCTGTATATCAACGCCGCAAGCCACATCACCGAACTCAAGAACTCGGGATTTATGGAAGTGATTGTGTGGAACATCGCCGTTTCCAGCACGGGAGACATGAACTTCAACGGGGAGTTTCCGGTCTGTTCGAACGGCTCCTACACAGGCGCTTCCACCCACTCCGATTTTGCGGGCAACATGGCCAGTCTGAAGCAGGGCAGCGTCAAGCGCATCACGTTCAGCGTCGGGTCGTCCAATGTCGGCGACTTCCAGCACATCCGGGACTTGATCAACGCGCAGGGGACAGGCTCAACCAGCATCCTTTACCGAAACTTTGCGGCGCTCAAGGCCGCCATTCCCTCGCTGGATTGCATCGATCTCGACGATGAGAACTGCTACGATACCAGCACGATGGTGAAGTTCTGCGTGATGCTGGGAAATCTGGGCTATAAAGTCGCGCTGGATCCGTACACGAACAGCGGTTTCTGGACGACCGTTGCGTCGCAGGTCAACGCCCAGCGAGGCGGCACGATCGATTCTGTTCACCTTCAGTGTTACTCGGGCGGCGGTAACAACAACCCCTGCTCGTGGAACTTCGGCGGAATTCCCGTCTATCCCGGCGTGGACAGCGGCAACGGTTCCGCCAACACGCAGACGCTGATGACGAACTGGAAGAACCAGTGTCAAATATCCGGTGGCTGGATGTGGCTTTACGACAGTTTCCAGGGCAACGCGGCGGCCTACGCCTCGGCGATCAACAACGGCATCGGCGCGTCCACCATCCCGAACGGCGTCTATGAGATCGCCGCCGCCACCACCGGTAACGCCCTGGATTGCTACGGCAACGGCAACACCAACGGCACAGTCATTCAGCTCTGGCCATACGCGAACACCAACAATCAGAAGTGGCAGGTCAACAGCCTGAACAACGGCTACTACTCGATCCGCACGATCAACCCCGACGGCACGATCGGCCGCAGCCTGGACTGCACCGGCTGCAGCCCGAACGACAATACGTATATCGAGCTGTGGGACTGGAACCGCAATTCCTCCTGCCAGCAGTGGGCGATCACACCGACCACCGGCGGCAAGTTCAAGATCAGCACCGCCGGAACAAAGAGCGACGGCACGCACGACGTCCTCGACGGCCAGGGCTGCTCCGGCGCCAACAACACCCGCATCCTCCTCTGGAGCTGGAGCGGCGGCGGCTGCCAGCAGGAGTGGTTCTTCTACCTGCGGTAAGGGGTAGGGGGGGCAAAGAGGCGAATGATGCATTTTGCTTGTCAACATGCATCATTCGCCGGCTATCCAGATCATCTAACGTCGTGTACGAGTAAGCCTCATACCTTACCCTGGCTTCGACCGCCCGGTAAACCCGACGATGGCGGCGGCGAGCATTCCGATGAACGGGGCGCAGCTTGTGAGGAGCGTCCCCGGCAGACCCGCCATATCCCCGCTGTCATGAGCCTGCTCGTATGACGAGAGGAAGTATCCAATCAAGCCGCTGACAATCGCCGCGCCGACGCCCGCCGCCACCGCCTTGAGCACGACGGGCATTCCCTTACTTTTCTGTTTGTTAGTCGTCACGTTAGATACCGCCGTTCCTCTCCAATGATCGTTACAAATAATCCTTCAGCGCTTCCAGAAACACGTCGCCGGCGTCCCAGATCTGCTGCACCGGACACGTCACCCGAATCATCGTCTCCGCCGACGCGACCGCCACCACGAATAGCCCCCGATACTCCGTCACCGCCGGCACTTCCATGCCCTCGGGATTGGCCCACTGGTTCTCACTCGCCTCCGCCTTCCGCTGCGCCTCAATGAGCGCGATCGCCTGATAAGTCTTATGATCGATCACCAGCACCGCCGGCCGCAATCCCGCTTCCTCCAGCGACTCCTTCTGATCGTCGATCACACGCACCGCCATCCGGACAATCTTGATTGGGTCTTCCATACTTGCTGCTGCTTACTTCCTGTCGTGTCGTTCTCTTCTAATCCGGCTGCGCCTGTCCATAAGCGTAAATCAACTTATTCGCAATGCCTCGAAGTCTCTCACGCTGCGTATTCAAGCCGATATTGACTGTTTCCTGTTGATGGAGATGATCCATCAGACGCTCGACATCGGCGCCGCCATGCAGAAGTTTGAGGATACCCGGCGCATAGCCGTCGTATTCGTCCAGCGCCAATGGTGGTCCGAACACGCCGATCGGGTCCCAGTCGACAATGAGTATGAGTCGAATGACCCCAAGCTGGGAGGCGAAGGGCGTCCAGTCCGTGCGAAATTGCTGTTTACTCAATATTCTCCATCTCAGTATTGTCATATTCGCCGATCCAGACCATTTCGATCCATGTCGCCAGATCGTCCCATCGATCCGGCGCTGGTCCGTTGTGATCCCAATACACCACTTCTGGAGAATCGCCGAGTGCGCTCATGCAGAAGTAGTTACCGTTGTCCGGACAGAATGGGAGTAAAGTTCTGGGTAATCCATGCTCCCAGGCATTCTCAGCGTTGAAAATTAACGAAAGGTAGGGCGCTTCGTGCAGCGCGAATGGTTCCATAGAGCCGTATGTCAAGAGCTTGCTTCCATGAGGAACCGTCGATAGTCAGGATGAAAGCACACGTTCAATCGCTGTTCGGCGTTTGCCGCATCGTCCGGCGTGGGGGCGAAGAGTGATGTCGGCGTTTCTTCGTGTACGCGGCGCAAGTGATCGATGGCTTCGGATATGTTCATATGGCTATGCTCTCGGGATATCGATCGGAAAGTGCTCCGCGTATCCGTGATCGTTTGATCATTGGAATAGTAATATTATGACTCCTGACAGGCAGGTTTCGCCTTGACGTATGCTTCAAGAATCTCCTGCGCCTCTGCGACATCAAGCGTCAAGCCGTTTTTCGATGGACTCCAGCCGACGTCGAGCGCGCCTTCGATCAAGCACGCAACGAGCTTTGGCGTGATGGCGCACGCTCCCCAGGCGCTTTCCAGCATCGTTATGGACATCTCGGCGAATAGCTGGTTTCCGAGATGTTCAGCTGGAAAAACCTGTAACTGTAGTAGGTCGTAGAACGCGGTGCTGCGCATCGGCGCATCTGGCCGCGTACTGGATGCGACGAGAAAATATGTGGTTCCGTCCCCGATATTATTCAGACGCCAAACGTAATTTTGTTCGCGGACAAAGATGCGCCGCCCGGCGCGCTTTCGTGTGAGTGTCATGATTTTTCGTTCGATTCTTAGCAATCGAGAGAAAGCTGATTAGGACGATGTCACTTCCCCTGATCTGTCGAGATAATAATCTTCACACCAGTAAAAGACGAAATCCCCTTGCTCCTGCCGTATTCGTATATCTTCCTGCAACTCCGCAAGTTCTTCTGCATCGAAGTTCTCGGGATTACGTAAAACCTCCAAATAGTGATCAGGTAAATCTTGAATGCCAACCCAGATATCTTTAAGGAAAAACTGCTTTACGGAAATTGTCGCTGGCGTAATCCCCAACTCTGCACGCCAACTTTTCAGGTGCTCGGACAATTCATCGAAACTCAGATCCGGTGGGAAGTCCTTCACCACAACTTCCACATAATTTCCATCGGCGTCAAACTTCACCATAAGCAGAGTGGGCATTTGCACGCCAAGTATAGCTTGGCCGCCATCTGATAGGCGCCCAGTGTGGAAATAGAATGTATTGTTTTGAATACTGTAGGAATGCCGCGCTGAGTTTGTGTTCATGATCTCTTGAGTGTCATAATATCTATATCGATTCTATCGTACTTTTTATCAAATTTACGAGTTCTGGAACGCATTCTTTTTCGGCGCAATCACTTCAGCAGGAATATTATGGCGCCTTGCAAACACAAAGCGGGCGCTTTCCGTCATGGAAAGCGCCCGCCTTTTAAATCTCGCCGATATTGAGTTTGTGTCGCGTCGTATCCGTCAAATCGAGTTACTGGTTCTGCTGGTTTTGCTGGCGAGAGTTGCCGGCGTTTTGCTGATTGCTATTGTCGTTTCCGCTTTGATCCTGCTGATTGTCGCCAGCGCGGCCAGTGTCGGCGTTCTGTCCCTGGTCGTTGCGGCGGGTGTTGTCCGCGCCCTGCTGCTGGTTGGTGTTTCCTTGGGCCTGGTCCTGCTGCGAAGCTTGGTTCCGCTGGTTGTCGTCGTTCTGCTGCTCGTTGTCGTTGGAATTAACACCACTGTTGTTGTTTGCCATGGGTCTGTCCTTTCGTCGCTGAAATTCGCAGAGATGCAGGGACGTTTGCTGTTCCCCACAACCGAGTATAGCCAGGACGAAAAGGGACTAAACGAGGCAGGCGTAAGTTATTTGCGCATTGGAACGAGATGTCTTCGTTCTTTAGGCGATCTCAGCTTGTGTTTGAGAATAATACGAAGCCTCATGAAGGCGAAGTATTGCCGAGCGCGCCAGAACTCTCCCTGACAGATTATCACGGTCGGAACGCGAGCACACTCACTCCTGTCGCCTGTTCCAAATTTCGGCGCTGCGTTCCAGTGAGAGGATTGCAAAAGACGACAGCATCTGCCTGTAACTGGCCGACCAATTCCACCAGCTCGGCAGCTTTGCCTACTCCAATGCAGGTCGAGGCGCTGAGAGGCGATCGAAACTTCTTCGATCCGCCCGGCCTTCGTGCGCGCGATACGCCGCGACGCTGAATCAGCGTTCCGACGATCATGGCTCCCCTGGCTTCGACAGCGGCGGTCACAGCAGCCACGAGCGGCTGGTCTTCATCACCCTTGGCCGGAACCAGGGCCGCGATGATGACACGCACGCCAGGCTGTAAGGTGGTGATAAATTGTTCGGCGTTGGTGCGCTTCTGTGTCGGTGGTGTCACTCTGGATGAACTCCATTTCGGCGTTACCGTCACAGATAATATCGCCTCGACTTGCCACTACAGCAAAGGATCTGAAATTTTGTCATAACATGTGTCGATCTATGCTGCCGAGGGACATTTATCTGAGCCGCAGCCGCGCCGCGAGCACCATGGGGAACTCGTGGAAGTTGCGCATGTCCAGGGATCGTTTGTCGGAGGCGGCGCTCTCGAACGCTGGCTCTAAGAGGCCGTCAAGGGCAAAGCCGTGTTGGAAGGCGGGGGCGAGGAGGGCGCTCAGGGGGCGGTGGAAGGTGTACTGCGTGCGGGGCTGACCGACGATGCCGATGGCCTGTGTGGGGGCGAGACCGTTGTACTTCATGACGCGCATGGAGTGCTGGACGACGATCTCGCCATTCCGGTCGGCTTGTTCAGCGGTGCGAACGCAGTCGTTGGTGTTGAAGCTGGGGTGGCAGATCGTGAACACGAAGCGGCCGCCGGGTTTGAGCGTTTGGGAGAGCGCATGAAAGAGGGGGGCGATCTCGATCATATCGAACAGGGCCATGTTGCACACGGCGGCGTCGAACGCGGCGGCGGGTAGCGTGGCGAGCTGATCGGCGTCGGCGGCGTCGAGCTGCTGGAACTCGATCTTGTCATTCGCGCTCGTGAACTTTTGGCGGGCCAGCCGCACCATCTCCGCGCTCACATCGGTGGCGAGCACGTGCGCGCCGAGCTCTACCAAGCGGCGGGCGAAGAGGCCCGTGCCGCAGGCGATTTCCAGCACGCGCTCGCCGGGCTGGATTTCCAGCAGACACTCGGCGGACGGCGCGACCAGCTCCTGGTGGAACGTGTTGCCCTGCTCGCCCATATGCGCATCCCAGAACGCGGCGTTTGCCTCCCAGACATCGCGAACATCGTTGTGAGTGATCTTTTCCATAGAGGATTTTCGCTTCTGCCTGCCCTGATCAACGCTGCCTAACCCCCCGCCGAAGTAAACTTCGACTTCCCCCTTCCCTGCAAGCCGCTTCGCGGTGGGAAGTGGGAGCTAGTAATTACTGACGACAT